>DATEPN010000154.1:0-8604 GCA_035273225.1 Acidobacteriaceae bacterium
CGGCGCGGATGTCGGCATAGGTCATCAGCGTCAGCATCTTGAGCTGCGGCTGGGTGGCGATCTTCTCGGCAAAGGCTCGGACGTTCTCGGTATCGAAGATGTCGCGGCGCATGGCGGAGGACATCTCGAGGTGATTGCGGATCACGCGGCGAACCGTTTCGCGCTCTTCGGGGTCGAGTTCGAGGCGAGCGAAGAGGCTCTCGCAGAGTTCGACGCTGGCGTGCGCGTGGCTGCCGTTGCGGCGGGCTTTGCCGGTGTCGTGCATGAGCAGCGCGAGCAGGAAAAGGTCAAGGCGGTCGATCTCGGGGAGCAGCGTGCCGAATCTTTTTTCCCAGTCGTGTTGCGGCTGGCGCAGGCGATGGATGTTGTCGATGACATGGAATGTGTGTTCATCGACGGTGTAGCGGTGCCAGGTGTCGCGGATGACGAGGGACTCGATGCCGTGGAATTCGGGAATGATCAGCTCGAGGATGCCGAGCGCGTGCATAGTGCGGAGCGCGTGGGCGGCCCAGGTGCCGAGCAGAACTTCGCGAAGGCAGTTCCAGAGGAACGGACCTTCAGGCATCTGCACGGCGAGTACAGGCAGCGCGTCAGAGATGCGATCTTCGGCAATGTGGCTGAGGCGGTACCCGTTTTTTGCCATGAGGCCGAAGATTTGCAGGATGCAGTCGGCGTCATTGATCTCAACGCCGGCGGCCAGGTCGAGACGGCCGTCTTCCAGGAAAAAATCAGTGCCGGGGACCGGGCTGCGCTTGCGACGGAACTGCTTATAGAAGGAGCGGCGGGGCGGCGGGACGGCATCCATCAGCAGGATGGCGCGCCGGTAGACGGTCCGGGCCTGGCGGTACCAGGTGCGCATCCAGTACGCGGGATCGGAGGAGCCGCGGGTGTCAAGGCCGATGGAAACAGAGGCGGCTTCGTCCTGAGCATGCCAGTCCAGCGTGTTCTGGTCATGGCCGGAGCGGTAGTGCAGAAAACATCGGACGGCAGAGAGGAAGTCGTAGGCTGACTCCAGGTCGTCGTGGGTTCCGTAGAACTCGTCCGCAGCGGCTTTGGGCCAGCCCTTCTCGGCGTGGATGGCATTGAGCAGCGTAAGCCATTGGGTGAGGTGGTAATCGCGGAGGCCGCCGGGGCACTCTTTCACATTTGGCTCGACGTGGAAGATGGTGTTGCCGTAGCGCGCGTGGCGGGCGCGCGCCATCTCGGCGAGGTTTTGCACGACCGTGTCCCATTCGCGCAGGATCACGGAAGGCAGCAGGTCCTTCTCGAATTTCGCGTAAAGCTCACGGCTCCCGGTGAGATAGCGGCGGTCGATGAGGGAGACGGTGAACTCGAGATTATCCGGGTGAACGCGCTCGCACTCCTTCATGGTGCGGGTGACGGGGCTGGCGCGCAGACCGATATCCCACATGGCCTGGGTACAGGAGCGGATGCGCTCCTTCCAGGCAGGCTCCAGTTTTTCGTTGGCGAGGAGAAAGAGGACATCGACGTCGGAGCAGGGGAAAAGTTCGCGACGTCCGAATCCGCCGGTCGCGATGATGGCGATGTCCCGCTCGCCTGCCCCGGCGGCAATGTCGTCCCAGAGTTCGCAGATCAGACGGCCGACCATCTGCGCGCGCCTGCGAATGGCTGCCGAGCCGTCGCCGGTGCGCTCGAAGGTCTGGCGGACGAGCGCCGAGTCCTCCTGATAGCGGGAACGGAGACGCGTGAGCGTGGCCGGCTCGGAAAGCATGGCAGCAACCTGCATATGAAGTCAGCGTCTCCGCTCGACTGGAGACGGAGTTGAGGCGGCCGCCGGTCGAGTGCTGCCGCGGGAAATCAGAGAGCGGAAGGACCGCGTTCGTCGTTCCGGATGCGAATGGCGTCGTCGATCTTCGAGATGAAGATTTTGCCGTCGCCGATCTTGCCGGTGCGCGCAGAGGAGAGGATGGCCTGTATGGCTTTTTCGGCCATCTCATCGCGGACCACCATCTCGATCTTAATTTTGGGCAGGAGGTCCACGGTGTATTCGCGGCCCCTGTAAAACTCAGTGTGGCCCTTCTGGCGGCCGTGACCGCGGGCTTCGAGGATGGTCATGCCTTCGATGCCCGCCTCGAGCAGGGCATCCTTCACCGCGTCGAGCTTGGAAGGCTGAATAACGGCTTCAATCTTTTGCATAAGCGTTCAAGTATCCCGGCTAGTCAGAGTATCAGAAGTGATTGAGCACACAGCAGAGGACTTCAGGAACCGAAGTCATACCCCTCCTCGCCGTGCTGGGTGATGTCGAGGCCTTCG
This sequence comes from Acidobacteriaceae bacterium, assembly GCA_035273225.1. GTDB lineage: Bacteria > Acidobacteriota > Terriglobia > Terriglobales > Acidobacteriaceae > Palsa-343. The sequence continues at coordinate 2,275 of DATEPN010000154.1, forward strand.
ATCTCCTGTTCGCGGGTGACGCGCAGGCCCACAACGAGATCGACGAGTTTCAGCAGGACGAGCGTGCCGATGATCGACAGTGCCCAGGCGATCAAAACTCCAATGAACTGATTGCCGACCTGGCCCCAGTTGCCGTCTACCGCGCCGGTTCCCTTGCCGGGGCCAAAGATTGGGTTGATGGCGCTGGAAGCAAAGATGCCGGTGAGGATGGCTCCAATGGTGCCGCCGGCGCCGTGGACGCCAAAGGCGTCGAGAGAATCGTCGTAGCCAAAGGTCTTTTTCACCACCGTGACCATCAGGTAGCAGAAGACGCCGGCAATGGCTCCGATGACGAGAGCCGCCATGGGCTGCACGAAGCCCGAGGCGGGGGTAATGGCGACCAGTCCCGCGACGGCTCCGGAGATGGCGCCGAGGGCGCTGGGTTTGCCATTGCGGATCCACTCGGCGAGGCTCCAGCTCATGGCCGCTGCGGCAGTCGCGAAGTGGGTGTTTACGAAGGCGCTGGTGGCGAGGCCATTGGCGGCGACGGCAGAGCCGGCATTGAATCCGAACCAGCCTACCCACAACATGCAGGCGCCGATGAAGCTGAGGACGACGGAGTGCGGCGGGGAGGGTTCGCGCGGGTAACCAACGCGTTTGCCCATGTACAGGGCGCAGACCAGAGCGGAGGTGCCGGAGGTGATGTGGACGACGGTGCCGCCGGCGAAGTCGAGGCAGGGAAATTTTCCGCCGAGGGCGGCGTTGAGCAGCCCGCCCTTGCCCCAGACCATGTGGGCCATGGGGGAGTAGACGACGATGGACCAGAGGGTGAGGAACAGGCACATCGCACTGAACTTCATGCGTTCGGCGAAGGCTCCACAGATGAGCGCCGGGGTAATGATGGCGAACATCAGCTGGTAAATCATGTAGGTCTGCGCCGGGATCGTCGCCGCATAGTCAGCGTCGGGCGCGAGGCCTACGTTGTGCAGGAAGGCGTAGTGAAAGCCGCCGATGAAGCTGTTGCCATGGCTGAACGCCAGGCTGTAGGTGAACAGAGCCCAGATCACCGTGACGATGCACATCATGGCGAAGCTCTGCATCATGGTGGCGAGCACGTTTTTGCGGCGCACGAGTCCGCCATAGAAGAGTGCAAGGCCGGGACCGGTCATGAAGAGGACCAGCGCGGCGCTGGTCAGCATCCAGGCGTTGTCGCCGGCGGAGATGGCGGGGGCGGCGGCGGTTTGAGCGACGGCGTGGGGCGCACAGCACAGGGTGCAAGCTGCCGCGGCGAGATACACGGGCAGGGACAGACGGCGGAGACGCATAACACTCCCGGGGAAAGGAAATTCAAACGGCTACGGCAAATCTGATCCGCAGGCGAGAGCGACGGGGTCGCGCCGGGACGGGGAATGCGGAGTTCTTCCTTGTTACTTAATCATATTTTGGCGGAAGGGGCCACAGGAATTGGAGCGAGTGCGACCAGCACAGGGCGGCACACGCCCAGATGCGACACGCATTGTGCAGGCGGCTGCTGGGCGGCTGCTGGGCGGTATCATAGAGACATGAGTGAACCGCTACGCGACCGGCGCCTGTTTGGAACCCTGGAGAGCAGCGCGAAGAATCGAGAGAAGGTGCTGGAGGCCAGTTACGGCTACGAGCAGCCGGAAGGCGTGTTTCTGACGACGGTCGATGCGGCGATCAACTGGATTCGCAAGAACTCCATCTGGCCGATGACCTTCGGGCTGGCATGCTGCGCGATCGAGATGATGTCGATGGGCGCATCGCGGTTCGATGTGGCGCGATTCGGCGCGGAGGTATTTCGTCCCTCACCGCGGCAGTCAGACCTGATGGTGATTGCGGGGCGGGTGTCCTGGAAGATGGCGCCAGTGATAAAGCGGCTGTATGACCAGATGCCGGAGCCAAAGTGGGTCATCTCCATGGGTGCGTGTGCCACATCGGGCGGCGTCTTCAATAACTATGCTTTGGTGCAGGGCGTGAATCAGGTGATTCCGGTGGATGTCTATGTCCCGGGATGTCCGCCGCGGCCTGAGCAGTTGCTGTATGCGATCACGCTGCTGCAGGAAAAGATTCAGCACGAACAGGGAAGCCTGAAGCGTGTCCTGAATTTGTCGTAGTTTCGGGCCAGTTCGTATCTCTTACAGTTACATTTTGTGCTGGACTGCTGCGGCCACCAAGGTTTGCAGTGGCAGTGCGTGATTATCCGTCCCCGACGGCAGCGTTACCTTTTCGGTACATCAAATGTCCCCGGGAACAAATTGAGGCAACACGTTGAAAAATTGCGGCCTGGGGCCTGTGAAGCTGTGATAATTTCGATAACGCGGAAGTTTTTGGAGAGTAACTCCCTGTGTCGCATGATCCCGGCGAAAGCCTGAGATCGCGAAGCATTTCGACAACAGTTAAAAGTTGTGCGGAGGGATAGACGCATGCATGGAAGTCCAATGAATTTTCTGGGCCGAGTCTTGCTGACAGGATGCGCGCTGGGGCTGAGCGCATCTGTCGCTCTGGGGCAGACCTCGTCCACAGCGCCGGCAAGCTCCAACGCTGCTGCCTCGCAGCCACCGGCATCCCGTTCGGATGTATTTCTTGGGTTCTCATACCTGGCGCCGCATGGTTCCGTGGAAACGACTTTGCAGGACGGGACCATCCGCAGCGACAGATATTCGGCAATCAACGAAGGCGCCATTGGCAGCTATTCCTATTTCTTCAACCGGTATGTCGGCGGGCAGGTGGAAATCGCGGTTCATCCAGATGGAAACAACGACAGCGAGGGCAGCGGCTCGCTGGGACTTATCTTTCGGCTTCCCGAGCAGGGTATAACACCCTTCGTGCACGCGCTGGTAGGTGCCACCAGGCTCGGCGGCCCCAATGCAGAACCTTTTGTTGTGCACGCGAGTACGTGGGGACCGGCGCTGACCGCGGGTGCCGGGCTGGACTATGAGTTCCCCGGCTCTCATCGCTTTGCGCTGCGGATTTTCCAGGCCGATTACCAGTACCTGCACGCGAATTTCGGACCGCAACCTTTGACCGGCGGCCGTGCCAATCTGAATGCGGTGCAACTGAGCACCGGCCTGGTCTTCCACATGGGCAGCATCACGCCGCCTCCGCCGGTGCAGTATGCGTGCTCGTCGAGTCCGGCTTCTGTATTTCCGGGTGAGAAAGTCACGATCACCGGGAATGCGACCAATCTGAATCCGAAGAAGAAGGCTACATACAACTGGACCGGTCAGGGCCTGACGGTGGGTGGCACCGATTCGACCACCACGGTAGACACAGCGAACCTGGCTCCTGGCAACTACACGGTGACCGGCCATGTCACGGAAGGCCAGAAGGCGTGGATGTCGGCAGACTGCACGACGCAATTCGCGGTGAAGGAATATGAGCCGCCGACGGTTAGCTGCTCGGCCAATCCGACGACGGTGAAGCCGGGCGAGAGCTCGACGGTCACCTGCAACGGTGTGAGCCCGCAGAATCGTCCGCTGACCTACAGCTACTCGGCTTCGGCTGGGTCGATCAACGGCACAAGCAACACGGCGACCCTGTCCACGACCGGCGCGCCGGCCGGCACCATCACAGTGACCGGAACCGTTGCCGACGACAAGGGACACACGGCTTCGGCCACCACGAATGTGGATGTGCAGCAGCCGCCTCCTCCTCCGACGCCGCACACGAAGACGCTCTGCTCGATTCAGTTCACGAACGACAAGAAGCGTCCGACGCGCGTGGACAACGAAGCGAAGGCTTGCCTGGACGATGTGGCTCTGAACGCGCAGCAGACGCCGGACGGGACGCTCGTCGTGGTGGGCAACTCCGCCCCGGTGGCTACGCCGAAGGGCAAGGCAGCTCGCCGCCACGCGGTGACTGCTGAAGACCAGGCAGCGCAGCGCGCGGTCAACACGAAGGAATACCTGGTGACGGAGAAGGGCATCGATGCCAGCCGTATCCAGGTACGGAGCGGCAACGCAGGCCAGGATGAGGTGCAGAACTACCTGGTTCCGGCGGGCGCTAACCTGGAAAACGACGTGCAGGGTACGACCACGATCGATGAGAGCCACTACAAGGCTCAGAAGCGGGTCGCGGCTCCAGCACGCCATCACCGCAAGGCCGCCGCACACTAAACGACGGAAAACAAGCAAGAAACAGGGCTGGCCGATCGGGCTGGCCCTGTTTTTTTGCCATCAGGGTATGGCTCTCTGGTTTCGGGCGAATCCGGGACTTTGGATAGCACTTTTGGTTCTAAAGTGGCATCAGAAAGTGAAGCCCACCGCGTGGAAACGGGCTAGTATGAGGACGCCTTCCCAAGGCATCCTGAAACCGCGGAACGCTGGTTCGGGTTCCGCACGCAAGAGGCCTATGAAACTGAAGCGGCTGCGATTCCCCCTCGCACTTCTTTCGGTCCTGTTCGCAGGATCGTGCTTCAACGCTGCGTTTGCAGCCCCCACAGTCTGGAATTCGATTGGGCCCGATGGCGGCGATGCACGACGCTTCGCGTTCGATCCGCGAGATCCGAGCCGGATCTATCTGGGCACTACGGACAGCTGGATTTATGTGTCGACGGATGGAGGCTCGTCGTGGTCGCGGCTGGCAGAACTGCCGAGCCGCGAGAACATGGTGGTCGACAGCCTGGTGGTGGATCGACAGGATCCGCGAACGGTTTATGCGGGCGTCTATGTGATGGACCAGACGGATGGCGGAATCTTTGTCAGCCACGACATGGGCAAGACCTGGACGCAGGCCGAAGGGATGCGCGGCCAGCCGGTATTTGCGCTGACGCAGGCGCAGTCTGCTCCCAATGTGCTGATTGCGGGCACGCTGAAGGGCGTATACCGGACCGATGACAGAGGCGTGCACTGGCGCGAGATTAGCCCGGCGGGCAGCCGCGAGGTGCACGAGGTGCAGTCGATCGCGATCGATCCGTATGATCCGAACACGATTTATGCCGGAACCTGGCACCTGCCCTGGAAAACAACGGATGACGGGGCGCACTGGGCGGGTATCAAGGACGGATTGATCGACGACTCTGACGTTTTCTCGATGGTCATCGACCGCACGCATCCGACGGTGATGTTTTTGAGCGCCTGCTCCGGTATCTACCGGACCGATTCGGCGGGCGCGCAATTCCGGAAGGTGCAGGGGATTCCGTCGACGGCGCGGCGCACACGCGTGCTGATGATGGATCCGGCGAATCCGAACACGGTTTATGCCGGCACCACGGAAGGGCTCTACAAGACGCAGGACGGCGGAACGAACTGGGCCCGCACGACAGGGCCGGATGTCATCGTGAATGACGTCTACGTGGATCCGCGCAATCCGCGGCACATTCTGCTCGCGACGGATCGCAGCGGTGTGCTCGCGAGCGAGGATGCGGGGGCGGGATTCATTTCGTCCAACACAGGATTTTCGCAGCGGCAGGTACAAGCCCTGCTTGCCGATAACAGCCATCAGGGTACGGTCTATGCCGGCGTGATCAACGACAAGACGTACGGCGGCGTATTCGTGACCAACGACTTCGGCAGGACCTGGAAGCAGCGGAGCCAGGGGCTGGATGGCCGCGACGTGTTCGAACTGGCGCAGACCGGCGACGGAGTGCTGCTGGCAGGCACCAGCGACGGAGTTTACCGCTGGGCGGGGAGCGCCTGGCAGCCGGATAACACGGTGAGCGGGGCGGTGCCGGTTCCGGTTGCAGCGCGGACGAGCGCGCATTTGAAGAAGGGCCGCATGACCGCCAAAGAACGTGCGGCTGAACTGCGGCGCGAAGAGGAAGAACGTGCTGAAGAGCGGCGTGCGGCAGCGCACGTTGCCCATGCAGCGAAAATCCAGGGCCGGGTGAATGCGCTCGTCGTGCTCGGGGATGCGGTTTATGCATCGACGGCTCAGGGTGTGTTCCGGAGCCTGAATCACGGAGTGTCGTGGCAGGGGCCAATGCTTGGCGCTTCGACGCCGGGTGGCTTTGCTGGGACGGGCAGCTACACAGCGATTGCGGGATCGGGCGACCTGCTCTTCGCGGGTCGACGCCAGGGGCTGATGATGTCGGAAAACCGAGGCGCGACCTGGAAGACGGTTTCCTTCCCGGCCGGGTTGACGGCTCTGCACGCGATGACGCTCGCGCCGGACGGGTCGCTGTGGGCAGGAGGGCGCGAAGGTTTGTTCTACAGCTCGGATCACGGAGAGACCTGGAGCCGGCTGGACAAGCTGCCCGTCGCCGATATTACGAGCGTCGCGTGGAACCATGCACTGCGCCGGGTGGTGCTCACCTCGGGACAGAGCACGGTCATCTTTGCGCTCGATCCTGCGGACAAGACCTGGAAGTGGTGGAATCCGGGTTGGGCTGTG
>DATEPN010000155.1:0-4389 GCA_035273225.1 Acidobacteriaceae bacterium
CGCGAGGACGCCTGGATATTTGCCGTGGTGCTCGCGTATTCCGCCGCTGTCCATCAACGCTTCGTCCGGATTCGCTTTCCGCGCGAGCTTGCTGTCGGTCTCGTCTTTGCCTGCGCGTGTGCGGTTCCGGGTTGGTCCGGATCCGGCGGACTGCGAGGCCAACTCGTCACGCTCACCGCTGTCTTCGCGGCGCTCTGCTTTCTCAACTGCACCGCGATTCATGCCTGGGAGCATCCGCAGGATCGCCGTCGCTGGTCGCGGGTTTCGCTGATGGCCGTCTGCATCGCTGTCGCTGCGATGGCGGTCATTGGCACGATGCGCACCCTGGAAGGGGTCCGAGTCGCAATTTCGATTGCCGCATCGGCGCTGCTGCTGCTGGCGCTGGATCGTGATCATCGCCGCGCGCTGAAGAAGCACCCGGATGCAACGCTTTCCGCCTTCACGCTGCGCATTCTCGCAGACGCCGCCTTACTGACGCCGACTCTGCTGCTCTGGACATGGAAGCTGTAGCGCGCTTCGATCGCGTCGCCCGGATCTACCGCGCGATGGAGTATCTCTCCTTTGGCCCCATGCTGGAGCGCTGCCGGTTTGCGCACCTGCCCGCACTCGGAGCAGCGCGCTGTGCGCTCGTCCTCGGCGATGGAGATGGCCGCTTTACCGCTCGGCTGCTCGCGCGCTATCCGTCGCTGCACGCGGATGCCGCGGACGCCAGCCCAGCGATGCTGCGGCTGCTGCGCAGGTGCGTCGCGCGCATCGGCGCCGAGGCACGGCTGCGGACATTCTGCTGCGATGCTCGCGCCTTCGAGCCGCCGCGGCGCAACTACGACCTGGTGGTCACGCATTTTTTTCTGGACTGCCTGAGCGCCGAAGAGGCAGCGCGGCTGATCGAGGAGATCCGGCCCGCGCTCGCGCCGGGAGCACGATGGCTCGTCTCAGAATTTCAAGTTCCAGGCGGAGGAGCGGTGCGCGCGCACCTTGCACGCATGCTCATCACCAGCTTGTATGCAGCGTTTCGCCTGCTGACCGGGCTGCAGGTGCGCGATATTCCTCCCTGGCGGGATTTGCTGACGCAAACAGGATTTGCGAGGGCATCGACACGCACGCTGCTCGCGGGAGTACTCGCCTCGGAACTCTGGAATTTCCACGATACAACCGCACCTGACTGTTTCCCGTCCCACCCAGCAATGGCCCGCCAGGACGAGATCGACGCCCAGAATCTCCCGGGGATCGACCCGGGACCGCTGCCCGCGCCCGAACCGCCGGAACCGGAGCCGATGCCAGCGCCCGGACCAGCGCCCGAGCCGGATCCCCAGCCCTATCCGGGGCCGATGCCCACGCCGCAGCCAGTCACGCGCAGAGGACATCCCACGCTGGAAGAATTCACCGCAGGCTGGCGCGCGTAGAACTCCGCTGCCCCGGCAAAGGTCGGATGCTCCGCAGAATTAACAATTCATCTGCGTTCTGATTGTTACAATCACGTTAAAAGGCGCTGGAACAGGCCTGCACTTCACGTTCGGCAATCCACGGATGAACCTCTATATTCTTCGGCACGCCAGCGCGGGTACGCGCCGCAAAAATCCCGTTGTTGACGTCAAACGGCCTCTCGACAAGGAAGGCAAGCAGCAATGCCTGCTGGTGGGGAGCTATCTCAGCGCGCTCAATGTGCAGTTCGATCGCGTTGTTTCGAGTCCGCTGAAGCGGGCTCTGCAGACGGCTGCTCTGGTCGCCAATGAGACTGGCTACGACTCAAAGATCGAAGTGTCCGACGCGCTGACGCCCGAAGCGAGCGTGCAGAAGTTTCAGGCGCTCGTTCACAGTCTCGAAAAATATGACAATGTGCTGGTCGTTGGACACAACCCGAACATCCCGATCTTTCTCGCCTCGCTGATTGCGCCGGCAGGCCGCATCAACCTGCGCATGCGGAAGGGCGCGATCGCGCGCGTGGACTGCACGCGGCTTCCGGGAATCCTGCACTGGCTGGTCGATCCGCGCATTTTGCGCGGCGGCTACTCCTATTCCAAAGCGGCGAAGAGGTCGCGTCCGAAGACTTCGCGGAAGTAAGCCGCTTCTTTGCGCAGCGACCACAGCTCCAGCTCGGCTCCGGTGCGTCCAGGCAGCACCTCGAGCAGCACGCGTTTCGGATAGACGCGCACGCGGACTTTCAGCACATCGCTGGCGCGATCCTGATTGAGCGCGACGGCCAGCCGCAGCAGCACGACGGCGCGGCGCACGTGTTCGAATTCTTCCGGAGGCACCTGGCGCATGGTGCGGCCCTCGCGCTCCGGCCGGCTCTTGCCGAGGTAGCGCGCAATGGCGGACGTGACGACGCGCTGCTGCGGTGTGAATCCGAACATCTCCGAGTTGGCGATGATGTACTGCGCGTGCCGGTGATAGCCCTGGTGGTTGAGGAACTTGCCGATGTCGCGCAGCATGGCCGCGGCTTCCACCCATGTCCGGTACTCGGACGGTAGTTCGTGCACCGTCTGCAGATCGTGAAAGAGCTGCGCCGCGTGATGGCGCACCGGCTCGGCCTGGCGCGGATCAATTCCGTAGCGGCGACAGGTTTCGAGCACGGCCTGCCAGCGCTCCTGCTCGAACTGCTGATGGATGGAGGCCTTCGGGTCCTGCTCCGCGAGCATCTGCGCGAGGATGCCGTCGCGCAGCCCCATCGGCGAATAGCGGAAGCCGGGCAGGTTGAACTGCTCCAGCACCTCTGAAAAGACATGCGCGCCGGCGACGATGATCTCCGAGCGCCGCGGGCCAATGCCAGGCATCGACGCGCGCTCGCCGGCGCTCATCTTCGTCAGCCGCGACGTGAGCTTCCGCACGGTATCAACGGGCGTCAGTTCCTGCGACGCACGTTTTGCGCGCTTCTTCTCCAGCCCCCGCGCCGCGTCGGAGAGCGCTGCTGCCGTCCCTGACGTGGCAATCGCGAGCCGCACGCCGTCGGTCGGGATGCGCCGCCTCGCGCGCCGCAGCTCGCGATCCATGAACTGCTTCAGGCGCCGAATCTCATCCGCTTCCGGGATATCGCTGCGCAGGAACTCCTGCGTCAGACGCACCGCGCCCAGAGGCAGGCTGATGGTTTCGCGAATGCGCTTGTGTTCGGAGAGAGTGATCTCGCAGCTGCCGCCGCCCAGGTCGAAGAGAATGCAGCGGCCGGACGCCCCGGGCTCGTTCTCGACGACGCCGCGATGGATGAGCCGCGCCTCCTCGAGTCCCGAGATGATCTCGACCTCCCAGCCGGTCTCGTCGCGTACCCAGGCGAGAAAGGCGCGCGAGTTGCGCGCGTCGCGCATGGCGGAGGTCGCCACGGCGCGGACGCGATCGGCGCCGTGCGTCTGCACCGCTTTGTAAAAGCGCTTCAGCGTGCGCAGAGTCGCCGTCATCGACTCCGGCGAGACGATGCCCGATTCGAAGACGCTGCCGCCGAGCCGCGTGACTTCGCGGTCTTCATGGACCGTCTTGAGCCGGTGCTGCACGACGCGGCCGATCTTCAGCCGGCACGAATTCGATCCGATGTCGATGGCCGCAAAGGTCTGCATGAGATCCAGATGAGTGTTTCGATGCGCTTTCCGGCGCCATCAGCACGATACACGAGCGGCGGCCTGCGCGAATGCGTTCGGTCGCTATGCAACCGTTGCGCTTCGTGCCGTCCGCGGGCGCGTCATTCTGCGCACCGGTGTTGCGGGCTTGCGCGCGGTCGCCAGCCATTCGCCCATGAGGCGTCCGCGCAGCTTCGCCGCCGTCTTCATGGCCGCGACAAAGTGCTTCTCGCGCTCGCTCTCGATCAGCGCAATCAGATCCGTCGCTCCATCGCCGAGCGCGGTGTGTGCCTCCTGAGCGAGCACGAGCCAGTCGTGCCAGTCGCCAATCTCGTCCTGTAATTGTTTGAGCGTCTTCGCGATGGCATTGGCGTGCTTGTCGCCCTGCGCGGCCAGCTCCGCCACGTAGCGGGCCTTCTTCGCGCCTTTGCGGAAGTCGTGCAGGTTGCCGGCGTGGAGCACCTGCATCTCCGAAGCGAGCCGCGCAAAAGCATCGAGCGCGACGATGCCGGGCGGCCGGGCCGCGCGGCGATGCGGCGCCGCGCGCATGGCTCCGGCCAGATCGGCAAGGCGCTTCTCGAGCTTCGCAGCCAGACTGCGCGCCTGGGTCTGCAGATGGTCTGCCTCCTGCCTGCGGCGGTGCTTGAGCCACGCATCCAGGTCGTCGGACTGCTGCTCCAGGCCGGTGGTGCGGAGCCCGGCCTCAGGGCGTTCGAGCAGGTCGGGCTGGTCGGACAGGCCCGGGAAGGCAGGCTGCGTTCCGTCTGGCGAGCCCTCGCGCTGCTCTTTCTTCGTCTTCTGGCCGAGCGCGTGCTTTGTCAGCTTGTCGAGCAGCTTGCGATGG
>DATEPN010000156.1:0-8474 GCA_035273225.1 Acidobacteriaceae bacterium
GGCGGCGACGGAGTTGGTGCGCGCTGCGATCCACCGCATCTCGAGCGGAGCGTCGTCGGCTGCCGTGGGCGGTTCGCCAAGGGCGGCGGGATCGACTTCAATGCCGGCTTCCCGGGCGCGGTCCACGTTCATGAAGATGAACCGGGCGGCGTTCCAGATTTTGTTGGCGAAGGCGCGGTAGCCTTCGGTGCGGGCCTCGTTGAACGCGATGTCGGTGCCCGGGGAGGCCATCGAAGCCAGGGTAAAGCGGACCGCGTCGGTGCCGTAGCGATTGACGATCTCCACGGGGTCGATCACGTTGCCTTTGGTCTTTGACATCTTCTGGCGGTCGGCGTCGCGGACCAGCGCGTGGATGTACACCTCGCGGAAAGGAACGATCTCGTCGATCGGGCGCGGCGTGCCGTCGGGCATCGGGATGTCCTGCATGAACCAGCAGCCGAGCATGATCATGCGCGCGACCCAGAAGAAGAGGATGTCGAAGCCGGTGACGAGCAGCGACGTGGGATAGAAGGCAGTGATGTCGGGCGTCGGTTTGCCGTCGGCGGGAGGCCATCCGAACACCGTAACGGGCAGAAGACCCGAGGAGAACCAGGTGTCGAGGACGTCGGTTTCCTGGGTGATGTCTTTGCTGGCGCAGTGCGCGCATTGGGTCGGATCCTGGCGGGCGACGGTGATTTGCTGGCACGCCGCGCAGTGCCACGCGGGAATGCGATGACCCCACCAGAGCTGGCGCGAGATGCACCAGTCGTAGATGCTGGTCATCCAGTCGAGGTAAATCTTCTCGTTGTTCTCCGGCGTGAAGCGGAGCGGCTTGTGCGCGTGCGCGTCGACGGTGACGGCAGCGATGGCGAGTGACGCGATCGTCGGGCCGCCTTCGCGGGCCGGCTTGTTGACGGCGACGAACCATTGCGTGGAGAGGCGCGGTTCGACGACGGTGTTGCAGCGGGCGCATTTCCCGATGGCGTTCAGGTGATCGCGCGTGGCGGCGAGCAGGCCCTGGGCTTCGAGGTCTTCGAGGATGCGCTTGCGCGCTTCATAGCGGTCGAGGCCCTGGTATTTGCCGGCCTCGGCGTTCATGTGCGCCGTCTCGTCCATCACGGAGATGGCGGGGAGATGGTGGCGCTGTCCGATGGCAAAGTCGTTGGGATCGTGCGCGGGCGTGACCTTGACGGCGCCCGTGCCGAAGTCCATCTTGACCCACTCGTCGAGGACGACGGGAATGTCGCGGCCGATGAGCGGCAGGCGGAGGCGCTTGCCGTGGAGGTGCTTGTAGCGTTCGTCGTGCGGATGGACGGCGACGGCGGTGTCGCCCAGCATCGTTTCAGGACGCGTCGTGGCGACGGTGACGAATTCGCCAGGGGCGTCGATGACGGGGTAACGGATCTCCCAGAGCTTGCCCTGCTGTTCCTCGTGCGCGACTTCAAGATCGCTGATGGCGGTCTGGCAGCGCGGGCACCAGTTGACGATGTAGGCGCCGCGGTAGATGAGTCCCTGTTCGTAGAGGCGGACGAAGGCCTCGCGCACGGCATGCGAGAGGTTTTCATCCATGGTGAAGTATTCGCGCGACCAGTCGACGGTGTCGCCGATGCGCTTCATGGAGGAGAGAATCGCGCCGCCGTAGTGTTCGCGCCACTGCCAGACGCGCTGAACGAAGGCTTCGCGGCCGAGTTTCTGGCGCGAGGTGCCTTCGCCGGTGAGCTGACGCTCGACGAGCATCTGTGTCGCGATGCCGGCGTGATCGGTGCCGGGGACCCAGACGGTGGGCTGGCCGAGCATGCGCCGCCAGCGGACGAGGATGTCCGTCTCGGTGTGCTCGAACATGTGCCCCATGTGCAGATTGCCCGTGACGTTCGGCGGCGGCAGCAGGACGGTAAAAGCCGGAGGCGCGCCCGAGCCGGGGGCGGGCGTCGCGACGTCGAAGAGGCGCTCGCGGACCCAGTATTGCGCCCAGCGATCCTCGATGGCGGCCGGGTCGTAGGCCTTGGGCAGGTCGCGCGGCAATGCGTTGTTCTCCGTCAACGTGGCGGTCTCTGCGGCAGTGTTGGAGGGCTGAGGCATGTAACTTTTCACCATAAACGATCAGGGCTTGCGATGCATCCGGCGCAGCAGAAAGGCCGCCCGAAGGCGGCCTTCTGCCTGCAAGTGGCCCGCAGCTAGAACGGGTTCAGCTTGTGGAGGCCGCCCTTCTTCTTGTGCTTGCTGGACGACTCGTCGTTCTTGTCGTAGGGCACCTTTTTTGCCTTCTTGGTCGGCTTGCCGCTGGCATTGGCTCCGGTCTGCACCTGCGCCTGCCGCTGTCCGGCGGGGACTTCGTTGATCTGCTGCTGGGCTTCGGCAGGCTTGTCGATGGCAGGCAGAGGCTTATTGTCGGTGGGGCCGACCGGTGCGATGATCGGCGCATTCGCTGCCGGGGCCGTATTCGCAGGTGGTTCGGTGGGTGTGGAGGCAGCGCCGGTGGCGCCTTCTCCGGCGGCAGTGTTGGCGCTGGGCACTTCAACCGTCACCGAATTCCCGGTATTGCCGCCGCCCTGTCCTTCCTGCACGTCCTGCAGGGTGAGGGTGGTGGCGGGCTGGCCGGTGCGCGGCGGTGCCGTTCCATTGGCGATGGCTGCAGCCTCCGCAGCGTTGGCAGTCGGATTCAGCGCGGGCGTGTTCGGCAGCGGCTGTCCCTTCTGGGCGGCGACCATCACGTCTGTGCTCTGCTTGATGACCTCAGGCGCGAGCACCGGGGGAGGGCTCTGCAGCGAAGGCTCGCCGACGCGGGCTGCGTGAACGGTGTCGGGCCCGCGGCTCAGCAGATCGAGCGCGCGCTTGCCGATATGGACGGGAACGCGGCTGTCTTCCTCAGCCTGGCTTTCCGCCAGGGCCTGCGGCGTGGGATCGGGAACCGGCGCGCCCATCGCGATCAGGCGGTCCTTGGCGTCTTCGACGTGCGGCGCCATGGGATAGTGCGAAACGACGCGGCTCCAGGCGGCGATGGCGCGCTTGTCATAGAACTTCGTCAGCTCGTTGCGGGCGGCCGGCGAGAGATTGCTTCTGGAGAACCTCTGCGCTTCGGTCGCATAGGCGTCGCCAATGGTGATCAGCGTCTCGTCGCTGCGGCTAAAGAGCGGATAGCTGTCGGCTACGGTTTCGAGGCGGGCGATGGCTGCCGCGTAGTTGTCGCGCGTGGCGTAGTACTGGCCGATCTCGAACTGGCGCTGGGCCAGGACTTCCTGCACCTCCCGGAGCTTCTGCTTGGCCTTGGGGATCAGCGGAGAGTCGGGAAACTGCTCGAGCATGTTGCGGTACTCGCGCTCGGAGTTCACGGCATTCTGCGGATCGCGGTCGGGCTTCTCCATCTGCTGGAAGTAGATATCGCCGACCTTCATCTGGGCCTCGGCGGCCTCGGGCGTGTTGGGGAAGAAGGTGATGAAATCCTTGTATTCGGATTCGGCCTGGGCCAGGGCGGCGCTGCCGCCTTCCTTCATCCAGGTGTCGCCGACGGCGAGCTTGGCACGCATGGCGTACTCGGAGTCGGAATAGGTGTTGAGCAGCGTCTGCAGGTCGAGGCGAGCCACGTCGTAGCGGCCCTTCTTCAGGGCGTACATGGCTTTGTCGAAGAGCAGCTTGTCGGGCTGGTTCGACTTCACATTGCCCAGCGGATTGGCGCTGAGGTCAACGTTCTTCTTGTGCTTTTTGGGCTTTTGTTTGGCGAAGGCGGGTGAAAACGCGATGGCCGTGGCCAGAACGACTGCCGATGCACGGAGAAAACACCGATTCATAACACCTCAATGAACGCAGGCACTTGCCGAACTTCTGCTCCGGGGAGGTGCGGCCTGCGACGACCCCGCTCCGGATTCGAACTGTGTCAGGCCACCTGCATCGACGCGCGCTGCGCCGCTTCCAGCAGCGCTCTCGCGTCGCGCTCGGCGTGCCCCTCGCCGAAGACGGCATTGCCGGCCACTAAAAGCTCGGCTCCCGCTTCGACGACCCGGGCGATGGTATCGTGAGCCACGCCGCCGTCCACCTCAATCCTAAACGTAAGGCGCATCTCCTGGCGCAGCTGTTTGAGACGCCGGATCTTTTTGAGGGCGTAGGGGATAAACTTCTGGCCGCCGAAGCCGGGATTGACGCTCATGACGAGGACGTGGTGCACCATGTCGAGGATGGGAATGAGCAGATCCTCGGAGGTCGCCGGGTTGATGACGACGGCCGGCTCCATGCCGTGGCTGGCGATCAGTTCCAGCGTGCGGTGCAGGTGGCGGCAGGCCTCATAGTGGACGCTGACCCAACTGGCTCCGGCCTCGGCAAACGCGGGGATGAACTCGTCCGGGTTCTCGATCATCAGGTGGCAGTCCAGAGGCAGGCTGGTGTGCTTGCGCAGGGACTGCACGATGGGCGGACCGACGGTGATATTGGGGACGAAATGGCCGTCCATCACGTCGACGTGGATCACGGTGCCGCCGCCGCGCTCTGCCGCAGCGATCTCCTCGGCGAGACGCGCAAAATCCGCGGAAAGTATGGATGGGACAAGCTCGACCACTGGGTCAAGTGTATCAAGCGCCCAGGCTCGATCCGGTCGAATTCCTGGAGGGCGTGGCGGCCTTGAGGCCGTGTGTGTTGTCCAGCCAACCGCTCGTTTTTGGGCTGCCCGAGTCGCGAGGGTGTAAGATGAACATATCTAGCGAGGCTTGACCCGATTCGAGCCGCAGTCCCTCAACCGGTACTGCCATCCCGTCTCCCGCCGATCTTCAGCAAGAATGCATGGGCTTTGCTTTGGAAGAGTCCTCGTTTTGAGGCGCCGTCCAGCTGAGGCCGAGGGACTTTTTGCGTCCTCACGAGGGCTTGAAGGTCTCCACTGCGGGCATTTTCAACCATGAAAGAGGTGAGGTCGTATGGAAGCAAACGCATACAGCAAGTACGCTCTGAAGGACCTGCATCAGGCGATCGATCTGCTCGACCGCAAGATCAGCCACTGCAGGGGGCTGGAACCTTTCAATTCGCAGGTCGACCGTGACGCAACGCTGCGCAAACTCGACACCAAACGCGCAGCCCTCGTGAAATCCGCGCTGGCCCTGACGGCCCTTGGCGTCGGATCCGATCCAAAATTTCTGCCCCGCTCCTTCATCCACCCCGTCCCGCCAGCGGAGGTTCTCGCATCGGAACAGAGCGCGGTCGAAGTGGCAAGGAAACCACGCGCCCGGAAGTAGTACGCCACCGCCGCCCAATGGGCTTTACGAAAAAGGATATGTCATGAAGAAGCTGTACGTAGGAAACCTCTCGTTTGACGCGACCGACGACGAACTTCGCCAGATGTTTGAAACCCACGGAACGGTGGAGAGCGCGAAAATTGCTACCGATCGCGATACGGGGAGGTCACGGGGATTCGGGTTCATCGAAATGTCTGGGAATCAGGAAGCCGATGCCGCCATCGCCGCGCTGAACGGCAGAGAGGTGGGCGGACGAGCGCTGATCGTCAACGAAGCACGGCCGAAGACTTCCGGATTCGGCGGCGGACGTTCCGGCGGTCGCGAGGGCAACCGCGGGCGCTCTGGCGGCGGCCGCGGCGGGTATCGCTATTAGCTGTGCCGGGGTGTCGCCGGGCCCGGCTGAGTTGGTGCATCATGGTTTACCGGAAAATTAGCGTCGAGCTGGTTGTGTTCGCTGACGAAGCCGAGGCGGTTGTCGCGAAACTGAACTCGGCCATCGACCGCCTGGAAGAGGCGCACACGATCTTCGGCGGAGACGTGGAGAGCGTCGCGGTCGAGAAGAGCGGCACGCGCAGGAAATCGGCGCTGATGCACACGCTGGCGGCAGGAGATGCTGCGCTGGCGGCCGTCAAGCTGGCCGGCGACAAGATTTCCGGCGCGTACAGGAAGGTTCTCTGAGGTCCGATCGGCCGCCGGTCTGGAATTTCAGGCAAACTTCGCCTCGTATCCGGTAAATCGGCTGCCGCCGGCCCGATCCCGGCTTGAACCAGGCAAAGCTGCAACTCCGCGCATTGACATCTCTGTCTGGGCGATCTTATAGTCGTCTCTCGATATATCGATGATCGATATGCCGCGACGCAAACTGGATCCGCTTCCCTCCGCTGCCTTCCAAATCCTCCTCGCCCTGTCTGAGGAGAAGATGCACGGTTATGGCATCATGCGGCAGGTTGAAAGCCAGACGGAAGGCCGGGTACGGCTTGGTCCGGGGACTCTCTACAGCTCCATCCAGACGCTGCTCGAAGGAAAGCTGATCGAAGAAGCGGACGCCGGAGAGCAGGAGAAGGGGACTGAGCGGCGGCGGTATTACCGCATCACCTCCGCGGGGCGCAAGGGGGCCCGCGCCGAGGCGGAACGGCTGGCGGACCTGCTGCGCGTGGCTCGGGCCAGAAGAGTTTTCAGGGGGGAGTATGTCTGAGAAACTCTACGCCTTTCTGTTGCGACTCTACCCGGCGCATTTTCGCAAAGCATATGGGGAAGACGCGTTGCAGCTCCTGCGCGACCGGCTGCGCGACGAACCGGGATTTGCAGGGCGCCTGCGGCTCTGGATCGACCTGCTGGCGGACCTGGCTCTATCCGCTCCGCGGGAGCACCGCCGGGTCGTCCCCGCCGCATCGTTGCCGGCCGAAGCTCGCCTGTTTCAGGTTCTGGAGATGGAGCCGCCGCGTCCCTCGACCTTCTTCTTCGGCGGAGCGCTCGCCCTGGCAGGTCTGGCGGCATTCATCCTCCTTCTGAGCTATGCCGGAGTGCGGAAGCCATTCCGCGCTGAACCCTCGCCGGCATCGCAAGCCGCGAGCACGCAGCTGGCGGGATCGAGCCGCTCAGCGACGCAGCCTGGGGCAGATGGCCGGGCGCAGTCCTCTTCAAACACCAGCGGAGATCAGAGGCAGACGAATCGCCAGGCGGCGGAATTTCTGCTGGATGCAGCGGAGCGGCAGCGTGTGCTGGCGGCGGTGATCGCCAATGTTCGGGAATATGAAGACGACCGAGCGGCGGGAAAGCGCATCGTGGCCGCGCTTCGGAGTAATCAGCGCAGCGGCCGGTACGACGCAATCACCAGCGGCAGGGCGTTTGCGAATGCGCTGAACACGCAAATGGAGGCGGCGAGCCCGGCTACGCGCGTGCTGATCTTCTACACCAACATTCCGTTTACGAGCATTTCGCCGGCGAGCACGACGCACCCTATCGATGATCACTTCGCCATCAGCATCCCGGTCGGCACGCATTCACCCAGAGGCCGAAACGCAGCTGCAATGAGGACACGACGCGCCTGAGCTGATGGAGCGCGGATGGAGAAGCCGGCCGAGGCTGGCCTTCCCGCGCGCGCGTAACTGCTTTCCCGCCGAACAGGTAACAGCATGGGCTCGTGACGGTGGCACCGAATGTAACCGATCGGGTCACCCCGCCTACTGTGGTAATGGTGCTGCCCTTACTTACGAGGCGAAGATTCTTACTTATGTTCGATTGACCCGCAATGCGACAGCGGGAAAGATAAGGGTCACGCTGTCGCTTTGAATGCGGTCGCGCGCTCCTCCCCAGCGCAGAAATCTGACACGGAGAACATCCATATGCTTGCAATTGCCTGGTTCTGGTTATCTGTGTTGAGTCTTGCGGGTGGAGTTGGCGTGATTTCGCGAGGCTTGTTTCTCATCGGCAAGAATGGCCGGTTAGGTCTTCGCTTTGTATCCTGCGGTTCAGCCATCGTGATCCTGGGATTGGTCGCCACCTTCATGCAGATGTGATCTCCCGGTATTCGACCCGGGGATAGCCGACCAGGACTGTGTTTCTGCTGGAGCCGTGCCATTTTCGCTCCAGGCCCGGCGCTAGCCCAGAAGCACTTCGGGCTCGTGTTTTTCCGTCATGGTGAGGACGATGGCGGCGGCGAGGATGAGGGCGCCCCCGATCCAGGTGCCGAGGCCGAGGTGGTCGCCGAGGAGTTCCACTCCGAGGATGGCGCCCAGAGCCGGTTCGATGTTGAGGAAGACTCCGGCGCGCGAGGCGGGGACGTGGTGGATGCCCCAGTTCCACAGCAGGGTGGCGGCTGCGGTGCAGAGCAGGCCGCTGGCGGCGACGGCGAGCCAGATCTTCCAGCCGACGCCGTGGACCGGCGGGAGGCCGCTGCGCGCGAGGACCCAGACGACGAGCATCGCCGTGCCGGTGAGGAGTCCCCATACGGTGACGGCCATCGGCGAGTGGCCCTCACGCATGAGGCGCTGGTTGAGGAGGATCCATCCCAGCGCGAAGAACATGGCAGCGATGACGAGCAGATCGCCGAACAGGTTGCCGCCGCCGGTGACGTGATGGCTGGTGCTCGCAATGATGAGCACCATGCCAAGGGTCGATCCGGCGAGGGCAAGCCAGCCCTTCAGGTCGAGGTGCTCGCCGGCGAACATGGTCGCGCCGACGGCGAGGATGACCGGCATGGTGCCGACCATCAGCGCCGCGTGGCTGACGGTGGTCAGGCTGAGTCCGTAAAACTGGACGAGAAACTGCACCGGGATGCCA
>DATEPN010000157.1:0-9709 GCA_035273225.1 Acidobacteriaceae bacterium
CAACAACCTGCGCATCACCTTCGGCCCCATCATCCGTTTCTAAGCAGCAGATTGATCCCCCCATTACTCTCAGGGATTCTGAGATCCCGTTTGTCCATGCAGGCTCGCAGCCCTGTTCGCCGCAATCGCATACTCCGCTCTCGCCCGCCGCAGGACGGGAAGATCGGGATCGGCGCTCTTCCATAACGCGAAGAACTTCTCGTACGCATCCCTGGCCTGCTCGACCCCACGGTTATCGGGTTGCACGCCGATACGAACACTACTCAGGCTGGTAACCGAAGGCTGAACAGCGTCCGGACTGCGGCGCAGTTGGCGGGATTCTGTGCTGTGTGGCCGTCAGATTGATCCAGCAGGAGCGGCCCGTCGGCTCACACCGCAGCACATAGCTGGTAGTACCGGCTGCAGCAATCATCATGTCCTGAAGAATGTTTCGGGCAGATTGGTTGGCGGCATCGTACGCGAGCGGGACCGTGCCCCAAAAATCGCTGATCACCATGGGCTGGCAGCAGTAGAAGTAATAGCCGGTTTGGGCCGTGAGGGCGCTGGTCAGCATACCCGTGATCTTCATAACGGGCGCTGTGCCTAAGGGAATGGTGACGTGGTGATCGAGCCATGCGGGCGTGTCCTGAAGATGGCCCACATCATCATGGCTCGCGGTGGGCACGAAGGCGTAGAAGTTCTGGCCCTGCCGGAAATCGTGCTCAACTCGGAAGCGCCACGGCTGCTGCCGATTCACCTGCTCCACGGCGTCCTCGAGAAGCTTATTGAGGTTCAGCGGCATACCGTCTGCGCCCACGTTGAACGGCACGTTCACGCTGGCTGGCTTCGGGGCGTACGCGTGATCGCCGGGATGTTGTGCGGCCCATTCCGGGGACGTGACCTCGATCAGATCACCGAGCCAACGATAGTGCGCATCTTCTGCACTGACGGAAAGGAAGAAGCAACTGGATAGAGTCTGCGCAGCCATGTCGAGGGGACGACTGCCTCCGGCAATGAGCCGGGCTATCGGACCGTGCCACTCAATGGAACCGTACTCGCGAACCTTCGCGTAATTGGGATTTGTGTTGAGGCTCTGAGGCCCAGCGGCGCGAAACAGTGGTACTTGCCCGAAGCACACCGGATTCGCAGCCAGCACAAACGCCAACAGCAAGAGCTTCATCGAGCATCTCCGCTTTGGCTCAGATTAGCAGCAGAATGCGCCGTCGCCTTCCAGGCCGAAGCTGCTTTATTTCGGCCACTCGGCCAAGCACCTCGAACCCCGCCTCCGCCCTTCCCTTAGAACTTCTAGTAGAGTATGCTTGTCTCCTTTAGAACTTCGAGTGGAGGGCGCTCGTGCGGGAGAAACCAAGGCCGGAAGAGGAGATGCTGAAGGGGACGCTCGACATGATGATCCTGCGTACCCTGCTGGCGGGAGACGCGCACGGCCACACCATCGCCAAGATCATCGAACGCACCTCCGAAGATGTTCTGCAGGTGGAGCAGGGCTCGCTCTATCCCGCCCTGTACCGGCTGGAAGAACGCGGCTGGCTTTCCTCCTACTGGAGCACCAGTGAGAACAACCGCCGGGCAAAGTTCTACCGGCTGACGGCCGCCGGCAAAAAGCATCTCCAGCGCGAAGCGAACCGCTGGCGCCGCATGGCGCGCGCCATCGGCCTGGTCATGGGCGAAGAAACGCAGGAGGCAGAGTCATGAGCTGGCGCAGGTTTTTCCGCCGGGCTCGCATCGATGAGGAGCTCAGGGAGGAAATGAGTGCCCATCTCGCCGCAGAAATCGAGGAGAACCAGGCGCGCGGCCAGTCTGCGGAAGCGGCGCGCCGCGCCGCGCTGGTGAAGTTTGGCAATCAGCAGCAGCTGCGCGAAACCCTCTGGCGCCGGAACACCATCTCCTGGCTCGACAGCATCCGCCGCGATCTGCGCTACGGGCTGCGCACTCTGCTGCGCTCTCCCGGATTCGCGCTCGTTTCGATTGTGGTCATCGCTCTCGGCATCGGCGTCAACGCTGCCTTGTTCACCGTGGTGCGCGGTGTGCTGCTCCGGCCATTGCCCTTCCGCGACCCGCAGCAACTGCTCCGGCTCTAT
Source organism: Acidobacteriaceae bacterium (assembly GCA_035273225.1). GTDB lineage: Bacteria > Acidobacteriota > Terriglobia > Terriglobales > Acidobacteriaceae > Palsa-343. The sequence continues at coordinate 2,079 of DATEPN010000157.1, forward strand.
GAAGACACCTTCAACCACCGCTTCTCCCACAATCAGAGCGCGGGCGGCATCTTCGCCGCGTGGCAAAAGCAGAACCGCAGCTTTACCGGCATGGCCATCAGCGCGTATGCCGGCTACAACCTCTCCGGCACCCAGGGCCAACTCCCCGAAGTCGTCCCGGCGGCCAGCTTTTCGTGGAATATGCTGCCGCTGCTCGGCGTACAACCGGCGCTGGGGCGCAACTTCACCGCAGCCGACGACCAGCCATCGGCCAACGGCACTGTGATCCTGAGCTGGGGCCTCTGGAAGCGGCGATACGGCGGCGATCCCTCCATCCTGAACCGGACCATCCTGCTCGATGCCAAGCCGTACACCGTCATCGGCGTCGCGCCGTCGTGGTTTGCCTATCCCGACAGCCGTATCGCGTTGTGGACGCCGGTCTACCACGAGAGCTCGCCGGCTCGAGCGCAGGCCATCGACGATCACAATTTCCGCGCGATCGGCCGGCTCAAGCCCGGCGTATCGATCGGCGAAGCCGTCGCGGAGCTTACGCTCATCACGCGCCGCATTCACGATGCGCATCGCGACGATCCCTTTGTGAGCGAGGGAGCCAATGCGCGCCCTCTGCTGGAGGCCATCGTCGGCGACACCAGAAAGCCTCTCAACATTCTGCTGGGCGCGACGGCATGCGTTCTCTTGATTGCCTGCCTGAACATCTCGAATCTGCTCGTCGCGCGCTCCATGGGCCGGCGCAGGGAACTGGCCATCCGCACGGTTCTCGGCGGCAGCCGCGCCGAGCTGCTCCGTCAGCACCTGATGGAGAGCCTGCTGCTCAGCCTGGCAGGCGGCGCGCTCGGATTGCTTCTGGCCGCTGCTCTGGTCGAGTGGTTTGTGAACCTCCGCAAAGATGTGCCACGACTCGAAGCGATTCACATCGACGGCGTGGTGCTCGCCTTCTGTGCCGGGCTGATCGTTCTCAGCGCGCTCTTCACAGGGCTGGTCTCCGCCTTCTCCCAGCGAGATGATGCGGTCCTCAGCGCCCTCCAGGAATCCTCGCGAACCCACAGCGGCGGAAATGCGCGGACTCGTCTGCGGCGCCTGCTGCTGGCGCTGGAAGTCGGTCTGACGGTGGTGCTCCTGGTCGGCGCCGGTTTGCTGCTGAAGAGCTACGCCCGGCTGCGCTCCTCCGATTTAGGCTGCCTTACGCACAACGTGCTGACCATGGATTTCTCCCTGCCCGCCGCGCGCTATGACTTCCCCGCCGCGGTGCACTTTGATCAGGAACTGCTCACGCGCGTACGCAACTACCCGGGCGTGCAGGCAGCAGGACTGGTGAGCACGGTGCCGGGCAGCGGTTATAACGGCGACACCAGCTTTACCATTCAGGGCCGGCCACCTCTGCCGCAGGGAAAAGGACAGCTGGCGCTGACCCGCTGGGCCGATCCCGGCTATTTTGCGGCGATCGGGATTCCCTTCGAGAGCGGCCACACCTTCGACCCCAACCAGCAACGGGTTCCCGGGTCGGAGGTCATCATCAGCAGGGAACTGCAGCGCCAGTATTTCCCCGGGCAAAACCCGCTCGGAGAAACCCTGCTTACCCTGGGAGCGCGCCCCTTCCGCATTGTCGGCGTGGTGGGCGACACGCTGGACGAGGTCGGCGAGCCGGTCAAGCCGATGACCTATTTCCCGATCTATGCGCTGAATTCCCAAAAGCCAACCGACTTTCTGTCCAGCGCCGCACTCGTCGTGCGTTCCGGAGGCGATGTCACGCGCTTCGCGCTTCCCGTCCAGAAAATCTTCCAGCAGCTCGACCGCGATCTCCCGGTCGCCGACATCCTCACCATGGATCAGCTGATCGGACAGCAGACCGCCGATGCCAGCTTCGACGCAGCCCTGCTGCTCATCTTCGCAGCGGTGTCCCTGCTGCTCGCCGCCGTTGGCCTCTTCGGAGTCATCTCGTACGTCGCCGCGCAGCGCACCACAGAAATCGGCGTGCGTATCGCCCTCGGGGCACAGCGCCGCCAGGTGCTGGCTCTGGTATTGCGCGACGGCGTGCAGCCTGCCCTCATCGGCCTGGTGCTGGGGCTCGGGACCAGCGCCGCCGTCACCCGCCTGATCCAGTCAATGCTCTACCAGACCCAGCCCCTCGATCTGGAGATCTTCAGTCTCGTCGCGTTGACGCTGCTCGCGGTGGCCGCCGCCGCCTGCATCCTCCCGGCGTGGCGCGCTGCACAACTCGATCCGGTCGTGGCCTTGCGCATGGAGTGAGCTGGATCCGGGCTCAAGACCACGCCCAGCGCCGCCAACTCGCAGCCACCGTGCCCGTGGCAGCCTCCCTGCCCGTGGCAGCGACCCTGCTCGTGGCAGCCACCCTGCCGTGGAAGAATAGAAGCATGGCAGTCAACACCGACCCGAAACTGGAAACGCCCGCCGAAATCCCCACCACGCCGAATTTTCTTCGCGACCTGATCGCGGAGGATGTGCGCACGAAGAAGTATGGCGATGCGGTGGTGCAGACCCGGTTTCCCCCCGAGCCGAACGGCTACCTGCATATCGGTCATGCCAAAGCCATCTGCCTCGACTTCGGGCTGGCGGATGAGTTCGGGGGCAGGACCAACCTGCGCTTCGACGACACCAATCCCGAGAAGGAAGAGCAGGAGTACGTTGATTCGATCCAGAAGGACGTCCGCTGGCTCGGCTTCGACTGGGAGCGCCTCTGCTACGCGTCGGATTACTTCGGCCAGCTCTACGAGTGGGCGATGCTGCTGATCAAAGCCGGCAAGGCCTATGTGGACGACCTCTCCGCCGACGAGATTCGCCACTATCGTGGCACGCTCACCGAGCCCGGCAGGGAAAGCCCCTGGCGCAACCGCCCTGTCGAGGAGAACCTCGACCTTTTCACGCGCATGAAGGCCGGTGAGTTTCCCGACGGCAGCCGCGTCCTGCGCGCGAAGATCGACATGGCGTCGCCGAACATCAATATGCGCGACCCCATCATGTACCGCATCCTGCATGCGGAGCATCACCGCACCGGCAGCGAGTGGTGCATCTACCCCATGTACGACTACGCCCACGGACAGTCCGACTCCATCGAGAACGTCACGCACTCCATGTGCACGCTCGAGTTTGCCGATCATCAGCCGCTCTACCGCTGGTTCATCGAGCAACTGGGGATCTTCCCTTCGCAGCAGATCGAGTTCGACCGCCTGAATCTGACCTACACGCTGCTGTCCAAACGCAAGCTGCTGCAGCTGGTGCAGGAAGGCCGCGTGAACGGATGGGACGATCCGCGCATGCCGACTCTCTCCGGCATGCGGAGACGCGGTTTTACGCCCGAAGCCATTCGCGCCTTTGTGTCCTCGCTCGGCGCGACGCGCACCAACGGCGTCATCGACTTCGAAATGCTGGAGCACTTTGAGCGCGATGACCTGAACAAGCGGGCGACGCGCGGCATGGCGGTGCTGCGCCCCCTCAAGCTGGTCATCGACAACTACCCCGAAGGACAGACAGAGTACGTCGACGTAGCGAACAACCCCGAGGATGCGTCCGCAGGCACGCGGCAGGTGCCGTTTTCGCGCGAGCTCTACATTGAGCGGGAGGATTTTCGCGAGGTCCCGCCGCCGAAGTATTACCGTCTCTCGCCCGGCAAGGAAGTGCGGCTGCGCAATGCGTATTTTGTCGTCGCGCAGAGCGTCGTCAAGGACGCGGACGGCAACGTGGTGGAAGTGCATTGCACCTACGACCCGGCCAGCCGCGGCGGCAATTCGCCCGATGGCAGAAAGGTGAAGTCGACCATGCACTGGGTCTCGGCGCCCCATGCCATCTCCGCCGAGGTGCGCCTCTACGACAAGCTCTTTTCGAACCCGAATCCGCAGGACGTTCCGGAAGGCGGCAGCTTTCTCGACAATCTGAATCCCAACTCGCTCGAAGTGGTGGCCGATGCAAAGCTGGAGCCCTCCCTCGCCGGGGCGCAGCTGGGCACACCCTACCAGTTCGAGCGCGTCGGCTACTTCTGCCTCGACCCGGATTCAACCGCGGAGAAGCTGGTCTTCAACCGCACCCTGGCGCTGAAAGACACGTGGGCGAAGATCGAAAAGAAGGCCGGCGCGTAAAGCCCCTCACGGCGAGCTCCACTTCATCGAAACGACCTCATGCGTGCCGGCGTCTTTCAGCAGCAACGGCGAATCATCAGGCCCGAGCCCGAACCAGAACGTATAGAAGCCGGTGAAGTGGAATCCCTTTAAGCTCGCCACCTCCTCAAGCTTGCCCGAAGGCACGGACAGCCGATCCACGGCTGATTCGTTGGGCGACAAATGCAGGAAATAAACAGAACGGCCGTCGTGCGAGAACGAAGGATAAGCAGCCACACCGTCGTAGAGTCTCGTCCAGTTCTGCGTTTTGAAATCGAAGAGCATCAACCGGCTCTCGTCGGCCGGCAGGGTCAGAAGATACCGCCCATCCGGCGACCAGCGCGGACTATACATCCCTTTCGATCCCGGAATCGTCGCGATGCGATGCGTTTTCAGATCGAGAATCTGAATGCCGTTTTCGCCTCCGTCTCCCGTTCCGCCGAAGACCAGCCTGTCGCCATCCGGCGACCAGTTCGGATCGCTCTGACTGCCCATCCCATTCGGCATCAGGAGCTGCGGCTGGCCGCCCGCCGCCGGCACTTCGTAGATGCGCGCGGGATGACCCTTCTCCAGCCCGAAGTACACAATCGATTTCCCATCCGGCGACCAGCTGGCGTTCAGTGCGTAGACCGGCGGCGAGCTGAGCTGGAGCTTCTCGCTCCCGTCGAGTTTGCTCCGCCACAGGATCCCATCAGGAAAAGAAACGTACGCGACCCATTGGCCATCCTTCGAAAACGCAGTGTCCTGCGCCGAAATGCCGTTGAGATATGGCTCGAAGCGCTGGATGCCTGCGTTGTACCGCTGCAGTTCGCCGCGTCGAATCCCCTCCACCGCAAAAACCGTCCTGCCGTCCCTGCCGGGGATGGGATACGAATAGGAAAAAGCTCCGGATGTCAGCTCCACCGGCTCCCAGCTCACCTTGTGCAGCAGGCTGCCGGTCTGCCGCGCGGCCCAGATCTGGTCCTGCGAGTCGAAGAGGAAATACCTTCCATCCGCGGTCCACGACCCACAGCACGCGCCGCCGTCCGCATGCCATTGAGGAAACATCTCGTGCAGATTCGTTCCGTCGGCCCCCACCTCCCAAAGCTGGTTGATGCGTGCCTTCGACGTGACCAGCGTCATCGCGATCGATCGCCCGTCCGGGGACCAGACCGGCGCGGTGGTGACGTTCTGCCCTTCAGACGTATCGGAATTCGGGCCGGCAAGCGGCCCCGGCAAATTCGTCAGCAGACGTGAATCCGTCCCGTCTGCGTTCGCGAGATAAAGCGCATTCCCGTTGACGTAAACCAGCTTCTGACCATCGGGCGACCATGCGCCGGAGATGCCGCGGATATCCGACAACCGGACCGGCGAATCGCCCATCGTCGGCACAGACCACAGCGGCGCGCTCGCATCGCTGATCGCCGCGACCTGCGCGGTCAGCAGCCTGGATCCATCGGGCGAGATGCTGGAGAGATGATAGATCGACGATCCTGGCACACCGACGTGCACCTGACCCGCGTTGCCTCCGCCAGCGGACAACTGCCACACCTGACCTCCCTCAGCGAAATAGAGGCGCGGGCCATCGGTTCCGATCAGCACCTTGGGCATCGCGTCGTGCGTGAGCTGCGTGTAGTCCGACAGCGCCGGCGCCGACAGCGCCGGGCGGAACAGCCACGCGAGCGCAGCCAGCACGACAATCCCGCCCGCAGCATCAGGAAACAGTCGTCGATGCTGCCGGTCTGGTCTCGACTTCAGGCTTCGTTTCGCCGTTGCGTCGCCGGATCGTGTCCTCCCGCTTTCCACGCGCTGGTCAGAAACCGCCGCTGCGGTAGTGCCCGCCGCGCTCGTGTCGCGCTGCAGGCGCTTCAGATCCGCCCGCATCTCCGACGCGTGCTGATACCGCGTGTCCGGATCTTTCTCGAGCGCTTTGTCGATCACGGCTTCCAGTCCCGGCGGCATATCGGGATTCAATCGGACTGGAGGGACCGGAGCGCTGTGCAGAATGGCGTCGAAGATCTGCCCCGTACTTTGGCCGCGAAACGGCAATGTGCCCGTTGCCATCTCATACAGCACCACGCCGAACGAGAACAGGTCCGTGCGAGCATCCACGTCCCTGCCGAGCACCTGCTCCGGCGACATATACGCGATGGTGCCGATCGTCGAGCCCGGGCTCGTGAGATGCTCCTCGGCAATCGTCGTCGCATCGGCATCTGCGTGCGCCCCCTCTGCCACCTTGGCGAGGCCGAAATCCAGCACCTTGGCATGGCCGCGGCTGGTCACGAAAATGTTGGCGGGTTTGATGTCGCGATGAATAATGCCCGCCGCGTGTGCCGCGTCCAGAGCATCGGCAATCTCAATCGCCTGCGAGAGCAGAGTTTGTACGCTGATGCCGTCCCCGGCAATCCGCTCCCGCAGGGTCATGCCGTCCAGAAATTCCATCGCGATAAAAGCGTGGCCGTCGGCGTCGCCGACCTCGTAGATCGTGCAGATGTTCGGGTGATTCAGCGCCGAAGCCGCCTTCGCCTCGCGCCGAAATCGCTTCACAGCCTGTGGATCGCGGGCGATCTCCTGGGGCAGGAACTTCAGCGCGACCAGTCGTTCGAGCCGCGTATCCCGCGCTCTGTAGACAACGCCCATGCCCCCGGACCCCAGCTGGTTGAGCAGCTCATACGGGCCCAGAGTTGTGCCTGGCAGGATCGGCATGGCCATGTTACGGGTGGCCAATTATAGGATGAATCGACGCTGCCGCGTAGAGACCGCCCTCGATCAGGAATCTCCGCGGGCCAGATCGAATTGAAATAGACGCGTTGCCGTCCGTTCGGCTGCAATTTGCTGAGTGAGATCAGGTCCCGGTGATTTGCCGCTGCGTGCTCACGTCTGCGAGTCAACTTACATTTCGCTCACGGGAAGCGGCCTTTCAAATCCGAAGATAACCCACGCCAGATACATCGTGCCAGAACAACTGCCGGGCTGCCTCTGATCCACTGTAAGTGGCCTGTGCGTCAAATTGGCGAATTACCGGGACCCCTGTCCCCCGCAAGCAAAAAGGCCCGCGGTTTCCCGCGAGCCTGAGTTGCTCATTCACTTACGCCTTCCCGACGACCTGCCCCTCCAGCGGAATCCCCGCCCGGCTGAGCACCTCGAAGCGCAGCGCGCCTCCCTTGCCGCCGTCGATGCGGACGTGATCGCCGTGCAGCACCTCGCCGTCGAGGATCTTCATCGCCAGCGGATCCTGGATGAGGCGCTGGATGGCCCGCTTCAGCGGACGCGCTCCGTACGCCCGGTCGTACCCGGCGGTGAAGAGCTGGTGCCGCGCCGCCTCGGTCAGCTCGATCGTGATGTGCCGGTCGGCCAGCAGCTTTTCGAGGTCCTTCAGCCGCAGGTCCACAATGTGCGCCAACTGCTCCTCGCCCAGCGGACGGAAGATCACAATATCGTCCACGCGGTTCAGAAACTCCGGACGGAAGCTCTGCCGAAGTACGTCCATCACCTGCTCGCGCGCCCGGTCAAAAGCCGCCTCAGTTGTCAGCGACTCGCCCT
>DATEPN010000158.1:0-8871 GCA_035273225.1 Acidobacteriaceae bacterium
CTGGCCACGTAGACGCGACTGCCGACGGCAGCGTTGAGAAATCCGTGCGTGTCGAGATTGTCGCTGAAGCGCCAGCCGGTGTAGTCGGCGGGGCCCTGCACGAGCGTGCGCACGGCGCGCAGGAAGACGCTGCCGTCGGGCGAGACGTATTCCTGCGGGCGCGGTGTTTCCACGTCGCGGGCGAACATTTCCGGCAGCGTGGTGTAGGTAAGCGTCTGCGGATTGAGCTGATCGCGAAACTCGCCGTTGTTCCAGTAGTTGGCGGGAAGAATAGCGTGCGCATTGGGATGCGGCTGCGTTGGCTGCGGTTCGAGGACGGTGAGCTGCTCTTCCGAGGTGCCGGGTTTGAAGCTGTAGACGGTGCCGCTGGGGCCGTCTGAGGAGACGACGAGCAGATCGCCGGAGTTGTCGAAGGCGAGGTTGACGGGATCGAGCGGATTGTCGCGCTCAATGGTGAGTCCCTCGTCACGGGACCAGCCGTAGATGCGCTGCTCGTGACGATCGACGAAGTAGAGCTTGCCGTGGGCATCGACGGCTGCGCCGGAGATGGAGAAGAATCCGTCGGCGAGCTTTTCGATGTGAGCACCGGGAGCGAGGACGGGGGCGGGCGCGACGGGGGCAGGCTGCGCGGGGTTGTCGGGGATGTCGAGCGCGGCGAACTGGCGTTCGCGGACGACGAGGTGATGTGTCACGTCCTCGATGGCGTTCTCGTAGGGATATTTGCTAACGCGCAGGTAGGTCCAGCATCCTTCGGTGTCGCAGTCGGGGATGCCGCTTTCGGCGTTGATGAGGACGTTGCGGAAGTGAATGTCGCCGGAGTTGTAGAGGCGCACGGCTGCGGGGAAGGGCGCGCGCGAGCGGGTGACGCGGTAGCCGTGGTAGTTGGCGATGGTGATGTGGTGCGAGTTGTCGAATTCGAGCGAGAGGGAGTCGGGGCTCTCGAAGGCTTCCTCTTCGGTTTGGGGCGCATTGAGGTCCCAGTTCTCGACGTGGTTGAAGCGGATCTCATTGCGGACGTGGTGCTCATTGGAAAGCTCGTAGACGTGGCCGGGCGTTTTCGTCCACGAAACGTAGAAGCCGGCCTGCGCGAAGGTATTCGGGGTCCAGATGTCGGCGAAGGTGCCGCCACCTCCCTGCGTGACCCAGATGCTGGGATACTGGCCGTCCCAGCGCGGCGCCGGCGGAGCCTGCGGCATGTGGTAGCTGGTGTAGGGATTCGTGCCGACCGGGCCGAGGATGCGTATGTCGTCGATGAGGGAGTCTTCGCCGGCCTTCCAGAGAATGGCGACGGCGCGGGGATTGATGCGCCCCGTGAAGATGCCGAAGCCGCTGAGGATGTTGTGGCCGCCGGACGGCGCGGAGAGGACGGGCCTGGGCGCGCCGACACCCTGCCAGGTGCTGTCGGGGAGATCGAACTGCGTCTGCGTCGGATGCAAGCCGATGAGCACGGTGTCGGGTTGGAGCGACAGCGTGTCGCGCACGATGTAGCGGCCGCTGGGGAAGTAGAGGACGCGGTGCGCGGCGATGGCGGCCTGGAGTGCGGCGGTGTCGTCGGTGGTGCCGTCGCCTTTGACGCCGAGCGTGTGCACGTTCACCCATTCGCTGGTGGGCGGCAGTGCGCGGATGGCGGGCGGAATCGGCGTGGGCAGCGAGGCGAGCGGCGCAGCGTCGTAGCGCATGCCGATGGAGCCCATCACGCCTTCGGCGGGAACAATCAGGCCGTAGGTGAAGTTCGCGACGCGGTAGATCGTGCCTTTGGCGGGAATGGTTTTGCCGCTCTCACGGAGACGGGCGAAGGTGGGCACGTTGTGCAGGATGGCGTTGTCGAAGCCGATCTCGGTGGTGGGGTTCTTTTCGTTGCTGATGATGACGGCGGCTTGCGAGACATCTTCGAAGCGGCAGTCCTTTACCCACAGGTCGTCGGAGTAGCGCGGGTCGATGTCGATGGCGACGGGAACGTTGCGGAAGGAGTCGCGGATGAGCGTCAGGTCGACCTCGTGCTCGCGGATCGCGGCTTCACGCTGGCCTTCAAAGGTGGAGTCGATCAGCGTGAACTGCCAGGCGGGCGAGGTTTTTTCGGTGAGGATGGCGTAACGGCCACCGTAGAAGTGCAGGTCCTCGGCTTCGTTGCCGACCTGGGTGAGCGCGGCGAGGCCGGAGCCGATGTGGAAGTTCATGTGGGTGAGAAAGGCGTGCTGCGCGACGTGGAAGCGGATGGCGATGGCGGCCGGATTGCCGGCGCCGATTTCGAAGTCGATGTTGCTCATCGCGGAGTAGAAGGTGCTGGAGTTCGCGTCGGCGATGTGGTCGTTCGGCGGCACGGAGCCTGGCGGCGGGAAGGGAATGCGCGCGTGCGGGGCGCGCGGATCTTTCGGGTTGACGCCGGTGAAGATGACCATGTCGGCGATGCCGCTCTGGAAGCCGGGCGTGTTGTCGGCGAGCAGGAAGACGGGGCGTGTGGGGCCGTATCCGAAGAGGCGGACGCCGGGCCAGATGTAGAGCGTGTGCGTGAGGCGGTAGCGGCCGGCGGGGACGAAGACGATGCCCTCGCGGCCGGTGCCGGCGGCCTGGTCGATGGCGGCCTGGAGCGCGGCGGTGTTGTCGGTCTGGCCATCGGCCTGCGTGCTGACGTAGACGGCGCGGGGATCGTCGAGGCGCGTGGTGAAGACGGACTGCGCTTGCAGCGAAAACGGTACGAGGACGAGGAGGGCGGGGGCGAGGGCGAGCAGCAGAGCTTTCTTCATCGGGAACTCCAGCCAGCGTGACGATCTTATCGAAAGGCGCGGATGCTCTAATGATGCTGGACCGTGAAGACGCACAGCTTCGATGTTCTGATTCTCGGCGCCGGAGCCGCGGGCCTGATGGCCGCGATGGAAGCGGGCCGCCGCGGGCGGCGGGTTGCGGTGCTGGAGCGGGCGGAGCGGCCGGGGAAGAAGATTCTCATCTCCGGTGGAGGCAGGTGCAACTTCACCAACCTGCATACGCGGCCGGAGAATTTTCTCTCGGCTAATCCGCATTTTGCCAAGTCGGCGCTGGCGCGGTATACGCCTGCGGACTTTATCCGGCTGGTGGAGCGGCACGGGATCGCCTATCACGAGAAGACGCTGGGGCAGCTCTTCTGCGATGGGCCGGCGCAGCAGATTGTGGACCTGCTGATGAGCGAGTGCGCGGAGGCCGGCGTGCGGGTGTTTCTCTCAACGGCGATTCGCGAGGTGCGGCGGGATGACTCGTCTGGGGTGTTCACGGTGATGGCGCAGAACGATGCGTTCGCCGGGCCGGCACTGGTCGTGGCGACCGGCGGGCTGTCGATTCCGAAGATGGGTGCGACGAGATTTGGTTACGACGTGGCGCGGCAGTTTGGTGTCGCCATCGAACCGTGCCGGCCGGCGCTGGTTCCGCTGACGCTCGCGGGAGCGGAGCACACGCAGTTTGCGGAGCTGAGCGGGGTTTCGGCGGAGGTGATCGCGGCGTATGGCAAGCGCAGCTTTCGCGAGAAGATGCTCTTCACGCATCGCGGGCTCAGCGGGCCGGCGATTCTGCAGATTTCGTCGTACTGGAAGGAGCAGGACGCGATCCGGATCGACTGGGCGCCGGGGCGGGAACTGCTCGCGCCGTTAAGGGCGGAGAATGCGCGGCGCGATGTGCCGGCGGCGAGAGCGGCGCTGCGCGCGCAGTTGCCGGTCCGGCTGGCGGATCGGCTGCTGGATGTCGCTGCGCCTGTGAAGTGGACGAATCATGCGCTCGACGAGATGGAGCGGCGTCTGCATGGGTGGACGTTTGCGCCCAGCGGCACGGAAGGATATGAGAAAGCTGAAGTAACGGCGGGCGGAGTGAGCACGAGCGCGTTGTCGGCGCAGACGATGGAATGCCGCAGCGTGCGGGGGCTCTATTTCATCGGAGAGGTCGTCGATGTGACGGGCCACCTCGGCGGATTCAACTTCCAGTGGGCGTGGGCGTCGGGCGCGGCGGCCGGGCGCGCGGTTTAGTAGTAGAGATACTTGCGCCACTTCAGGTCGGAGTGGCCGATCATGCGCATGATGTGCCGGCTGGTGTGCAGCGTGAAGGGGCGCGGTTCGCGGATGAGCTTCATGTGCTCCAGTTCGTGGAGCAGGTGGTTGCCCTTGCGGCGATTGCAGCCGTGGCAGGCGGCGACGAGGTTTTCCCAGGTGGAGGTGCCGCCGCGCGAGCGCGGGATCACGTGGTCGAGCGTGAGCTCAGCGGAGGGCAGCACGACTCCGCAGTACTGGCAGGTATTGCGGTCGCGCAGCAGGATGTTTTTGCGGCTGAGGGCGCGGGTTTGGTGGGGGATGCGGCGGTACTCGAGCAGGCGGATGACGGAGGGCAGCGACATGCGGACGCGGGCCGAGTGCAGCTCCATGCCCTGTTCTTCTTCGGTGCGCGCCACGCCCTTCAGCACCAGCACGAGCGCGCGACGGGCTCCGCAGATGTTGATGGGCTCGTACGAGGCGTTGAGCACCAGCACGGGCGTCTGCATGGCGTGCGTCGTGGTGACGACGCGCAGTCCCTCGTCAGGGTGCGTCTCGGTGCGCATCGCGTGCGCCCTGGTCAGCGATTGGCGGCGTGCCTGAACCCCGGCTTTGCCCAGCGACATGATTCCTCCCACCTGGTTAGGTCCGGTTTGCCAGACCGGACGGGTTACGTGCAGCGTTCTGTTCCTCCCAAAAAGCAACGTCCTGTTCCATCGGGATCTCCGGCGCGTTGACGGCGGCGGGATCTCGTAAATCTTCTGTTGCCGGCATGGCATGCTCGCGCTGAGCACGGGCCAGGGTCACAACCCAGACGTGGGCCGCGCCTGCGCGGCGCAGCGCCTGCGAACACGCGCGGGCCGTCGCGCCGGTGGTATAGATGTCATCGATCAGCAACACGTCGCGGCCGGTGAACTTCGCGGGCCTGGCGACAAAAAAAGCGCCGCGAACATTCGCGCGGCGCTGATGCGGGCTGAGGCCCGCCTGACTTTCCGTTGCGCGCTGGCGTGTCAGCGCGCCCGCGACGAGTTTGAGGCGCATCTCCGGACGGCGGCTTCGCAGGACGGCGACGGCGCTGCGCGCCAGGCGTTCCGCCTGGTTGAATCCCCGCTGGCGTTGCTTTGCTGGGAAGAGGGGCACGGGCACGACGAGGAGATCCGGCGGCAGGTCGGGAACGGCCAGAACTTGTTCGGCGATGAGCGCGCCGAGGCGTTTCGCGATCGGCGCCATGCCGTCGTACTTCAGCAGATGAAGGAGCGCGCGGAGGGTGCCGGAGTAAACGCCATGGGCGACGGCTTTCTGGAAGGGCGGCGGCGCCGACTGGCACATGCGGCAGAGCGGATCGGGTGCGATGGCTTCGAGGGATTCGCCGCAGAGGGTACACAGGGTTCCGCGCTGCGTGGGCAAATCGTTCCAGCAGGAATCGCAAACGGGCAGGAGGGAGAATCCGGGAAGGGGCAGGGCGCAGACGCGGCAATCGGCGGGAAAAACGACGGAGGTGATGCTGTGGAGAGACCCGGCCGCGGTACTTCGCAGGACGCGCACCACGGCGCGCCAAACCGATGTTTCTGAAGGGGGAATGGCCGAACCGCGCGATGGCTGCTGACCCCGTCCGGGGGTCATTTCACTGCTCGCCAGTGCAAAACCCTGACTGCGGAAAGCGCACCTCGCGTCGGAAGCCCGCGGATCGTGGGTATGGGGCTTCCATTGGACCCAAGTATAGGCGCAACCGGGCCAGGTGGCAATGGGGATCGCAGCGATAGCAGATAGCAGATAGCAGATAGCAGATAGCAGACAGCAGACAGCCGGTAGCCGGTAGCAGGTAGCAGGTAGCAGAAAGCAGACGGCAGTCGCAGGGTTGGCTGCTGTTCGCTGTCGGCTACCTGCTATCTGCCGTCTGCTGTGGTGTCTAGCCTTTCTTCTGCATCTCGTTCAGGGTCGAAAGCACTTCTTCGCTGTGGACGTTGGGGTTGACCTTGGTCCATACCTTCACGATTTTGCCTTCGGGGTTGATCAGGAACGTGTTCCGGGCCGCGATCTGCATCGGGCCGTAATTCGTGAGCGAGCCGTATTGCTGCACGACCTTCTTGTCCGGGTCGGCGAGCAGGGTGAAGGTGAGCGAGTCCTTGGTGCAGAACTGCTTATGGCTGTTCACGTCGTCGACGCTGACGCCCAGGATCACGGCATTCACGGCCTTGTACTTGTCGAGGTCGGCCTGGAACTTATGCGCCTCGATGGTGCAGCCGGTGGTCATGTCCTTGGGATAGAAGTAGAGGACGACCCATTTGCCGTGGTACTGGCTCAGATCGACGGGCTGCCCTTCCTGGTTGGGCAGGGTGAAGGTGGGGGCGGTCTGGCCGACTTCGGGCATAGCGGCGTTGTCGGCGGCGTAGCTGCGCTGCACGGCATAGCCGGCGATGACGAGCACGACGACGGCCGCGATGGCGATCAGTGACTTCGGCATTGAGGAATCTCCTTGCGTGATGTTCGGAAGAAAAGCGGGAGCACGGATGGAGCCGTGCCCTGACAAAACCGCATTGGATCGCTGCGGATCGGATTCTGGGGATCACGTACCGCGAGCGGGGCCGAAGACGCGCGCTTCAATTATGCGTTTTCGAGGGCGATGACGGCAATGCCGGCCTGGTCGGCCTCGGCGCTGACGGCCTCCCGGTCGAAGAGCAGGGTGCGGTGGGCTTCGATGGCGAGGCAGGTGGCCCCGGCGGCGCGCATGGTCTCAATGGTGCGGAGGCCGATGACCGGGACGTCGAAGCGGAGGTCCTGTTTGGGCTTGGCGACCTTGACGACGGTGAGCGAGCGGTCGAGGGTGGAGGCGGGATCGCCGAGGGAGCCCATCAGGGCGCCGGCGCGCTCGATGGTCGCGTCGGTGCCTTCCATGGCTTCGACGGCGACGCAGGCCTGGGCGGCAATGACGACGGTCTGGCCCAGATCGTAAGCAGCGAGGTGCCGGGCGACTTCGCGGCCGTAGGCGATGTCGCGGGTCTCCTGCTCGCTGGGAGCGCGGGTGGTGAGGACGCCGGGTTGGGCGAGCAGCGGTTCGAGGTAGGCGGTGGAGGGGATCAGTTCGATGCCTTCGTCGCCGAGGACTTTGGCGACGGCGCCGAGGAGCATGTCGGTGTTGCGGGTGCGGAGCGACAGCAGCAGCTTGGCGAGGCGCCAGTCCGGGCGGATGCTCGAGAAGATTTGCTTGTGCTTCACCTGTCCGGCCATGACGGCTTTGTGGACGCCTTCGCGCTGGAAGGTTTCGATCAGGCGCGATAACTCGCCGAGAGAAAGCCAGTAGACGCGGACGCCGGAGTCGGTCTGGGCGCGCAGGTCCATCTCGGCGTCCGTCTCTTCTTTGATGGCGGCGACGACGACTTCTGTTCCGTGCGCGCGCGCCGCGTCGAGCAGGAGGAAGGGGAAGCGTCCGTTGCCGGCGATGAGGCCGAGACGATTCATGCTTTTGACGTCGTTTCCGGGTTCCATACCTCTTCCCAGGCTTTGAACTCGCTCGGCCGAATTTGGTATCGTGCGAAGTTCCCCTCGTGCAGGTTGAGAAGTTCCGTTTCCGCCATTTGCCGGAATCGATCCTGATCCGCAGTTTCGACGTTCCGCTCGGCGAAGCTGCCGAGGTAGCTGTTCGCGGTGGGCCGGTTCAGGCGGCCGCGCACCACCTCCTGCACCAGATGGCGCAGAGTCGAGGCATAGCGGAAGCGGAACGGATCCGGCTCACCCAGCGATTGCCGCACGGCTGTGTATTGCTGGGCCGAGCGTTCGTAAGCCCACAAAAACACGTCTTTCAGCAGATCAACTCGATTCAACTCGTAAATCCCGAGAATGCCGCTGGTGTAGAGCGATTGCGGAACATCGGTGAAGGACAATGGCGAATAATTCTGCCGGATGAACGGGATGTTCGCTCCGAGACGTGAAACGCGCTTGTTCACATCGTCGAAGGGCTGCAGATAGGGGAGCTGCACCATAAAGAAGAAAGCTTGCTCGAAGGGGTCCTGAATGGCGGAGGCCTTGCGAAGCAGTTCGTTGAAGCACTCGTCGATGAGTTGAGGAACAGCGAGGGGATGAAAGGTCGACTTCTCGATACCGACGGCGATCTGGCGCAAGCGGCCAGCGGCCGCTTCATCGCGCAGGAGATTGTGGGCGAGGATCGCGTGGAGATTGAGTATGGTATATCGGTTGAACCCGATCTCATCAGCTTCACTGACGAGAAACGCGATGGCCTCCTTATGGTTGACGATCATCTGCGCTTCGAGACGATCGCGCCCTTCGGCTTCAAGTCCGAATTCGATCAGTCGCTTCGTATCGAGGAGCGAATAGGTATTGCCCTCGAGCCGGCTGGAGTTCCACGAGAGATCGATGAGGAGACGGCTGAGGACCTGTTTCGCGTAGGTGCCGGCCGCCTGCGCTTCGAAGTTGGGCCGGCCTGCGGTTGCGAGGCGGGCGCGCTCTTCGGCCGGGAGGTAGAACGTGACGTTGGGCTGGTAGGCGTCGAGAAATTCGCGGTTGTAGCCGACGGGACGGCGCTTTTCCAAAGGCTGACCGACGGCGTCCTGGATTTCGAGGGCTGCCGCAGATAAAGGAATCGCACCTGCCGAACCTGCGTGCTCGTTCTTCGGTTCAGCGCCAGCCTGCACATCCAGCGTGGCCGGAGCCTCCGGCAGCCGGTAGCGAGCTGTACGTCTTGCGCCCTCCCGGAGGAGCCTGCCTTGATCGACCAGGCGACGTAGCCGAAATTGAAGAGTCCTCTCGGAAAGGTGCTCGGGCAGGTGTGCGGCGATCTCTTTTTGGCCAGCGACTCCGCCGTGCTGGCTCACCGCTGCCAGGATGGCTGCGGCATCGGGTTCCCTGAGCTGCTGAGGCATGTTCCTGA
>DATEPN010000159.1:0-2495 GCA_035273225.1 Acidobacteriaceae bacterium
GATCTTGTGCGAATCGTTAACCAGTACCACCAATTTCAAAGTTCCCGTTGGCAGTTGTGGTCCGTCGGGCATCTCCACGTGATAACTGGTCTGGGCCGATAGAACCGACGATACCGACAAGATTCCCACCTGAACGATGGATTTCAAACTCGAGTGCATCGCGAATCCCCTCGCCATGCCGCCAATGCTACTTCTATTTGGTGCCGCGCACCATCATCATTTCGCCATGAAACGGATTGTCGGCGACCCGGAAGCTTAGGTCTTGCGCAGGTTTGCAATCCACACGGCGATCAGGCAGAACTGGGCGGCAAGCGTCCACTCCAGCGCGACATAGACTACGTTGTGTGCGGTGTGCGGGGCGAGCGCAAGCATCGCGACGGCCAGCACCATCAGGCAAGCGGCTGCTACGCTCACTCCGATGCGCCGGGCGCGAACGCGTACGCTGCGCAGGCGGACAGCATTCGCGGGGACCCGGGCGGCGACGCGGGCGGCAAAGTCCTCCGGAATACGGACCTGCGGGCCTTGCTCCAACGCCTGGGCGATGCGCATCTCAAGCGCGCGTTCCGCAGCGTGATCGTGCTGGGACTGCGTCTCGGCAAGCTGTTCGCGGTTCATTGAATCGGGCTGCATAGCTGCCTCCTGGTTTCGATGCGGGCTGCTGCCGGCGCAGGCTCCTGGCGAACAATCGAGGCGCCAAACGCCGCGCCGCCCTGCCGAGCCGCAATGGCTTCGCGCAGCCGCTTGCGCGCGCGGTGCAGATGCGTCCGCACGGTGCCGATGGGCATGCGCAACGCCTCCGCGATCTGCTGATAGCTGCGCTCCTCCTGGTGGTAGAGCACGAGGATGGTGCGCTCGATGGCGCTGAGGCGCTGCAACTCCTGCTCGACCATACCCGCGAACTCACGCTCCTCCATCTGCTCCTGCGCATTGGGGTCCGGATCGGGCAGACGCTCTTCCAGTGGCCACTCCGTATCTTCCGAGATCGAGACCAGCGGGCGGTCTTCGCGCCGGCGGCGCTTCCACTCATCCTGCGCGACGTTGACGGCGATGCGGTACAGATACGTCGAGACCAGCGCTTCCCCGCGAAAGCTGGGCAGCGCGCGGTAGAGCCGCAGAAAGACTTCCTGGGCGAGATCGTCCACGCGGTCAGTCGATCCGGTAAGACGCGTGAGCGTGCGGAAGACCATCTGCTGATGGTCGCGCACCAGTTGCTCAAAGCCGTCGTTGGTGGTGGGCGTGCTCACAAGGGATGTGCCGGGGAGGTTAGACCGGACAGCGCCTCTTAAGTTTCATGCGCTGGGCTGAAACTTTACCACCGCGCCCCTGTCTAAGGGTTTCACGAAACATTCAGTGTCGGAAAGCCGGATGCCAGGCATTTCGACGTAGCAAACAAGCGAGGATTGTGATGACGAACATGTTTGGAAATCCGTTTAGTGTTTTCTTGATACCCATCGCCGCCCTGTTGGTTGGCGCCATCGCCATCGTCGCCGGCATCGCCAGCCAGATTCACTCGCGCCGCATGAAGGCTGAGCAACGCATGGCGATGATTGCCCGCGGAGTCCCGGCCGAAGACATTCTGAAGATGCTGGGCAACTCCGACGACGAGGCTCGCGAGGAAGGCAGGGTGAAGGATCCGATTCGCAGCCTCGCGAACGCTCGCCGGACCGGCATCATATTGACGTCCATCGGTCTGGGCCTGATGCTCTTCTTCATCGTGCTGAAGATCATCCTTGGCGACCGCGAGATTCTGTCCGGAGCCGCCGCCGCGCTGGTTCCCCTCGCCATCGGCATCGGCTTCTTCGTCGACTACGCCTGGCAGAAGCGCGACCTCGCGCGCTTCGGCCTGGAGGTCGATCCCAAGGCCTGAATCGCGCATGCCAATCTCCGCGGACTCGTGATATCTTCGGGCATTCCAAATCCTTATCTCCGGCAGGCATGCCTCCCCAGCTACCGGCACAGGAGAATCCCATGGCGACTGACGCCCTAGTAGTACCTGTTTCGCGCCCGCAGCCCACCTACCGCCCCATTCATCGAACCGCGGAACGCTGCTTTTACACCGGCATGGCGATCCTGCTGTGCATCTGCGTATACATCGGATTCAGCCCCACGTACTTCGGGGCGGGCATGTTGCGCGCGCCGCTTCCCAGCCCCATCCTGCACGTCCACGGCGCGGTGTTCACGCTCTGGATGCTGCTGTTTACCGTGCAGGCCGCCTTTATCTCTGCCCGCCGGGTGAAATGGCATCGCTCCTTCGGAACCGTGGCCTTCTGCCTTCCGCCCATCATGATTGTCCTGGGCGTGATCGCGGCAATCGACGCCCTGCACCGCGGAGTCCGCATCGGTCCGCTCGACCCCGCTACCTCCTTCGCGATTCCACTGATCGGCATCGCCATTTTCAGCATCGTCATCTACGCTTCCTGGCGCGCACGTCGTCGGCCAGACGCCCACAAGCGCCTCATCCTGATCGCTACCAGTGGCCTCGTCGGCGCGGCCTT
>DATEPN010000160.1:0-2023 GCA_035273225.1 Acidobacteriaceae bacterium
GTGCCCGACGTGATCAGCCTCGTCAGCGAATAGTAATGCGACGCGTGTCCCGCGCCCGCCGCCTTCTGGCTGACGCCGTTCTGCCCCTGAATATCCGGAGCCTTCGCCGCCCTCAGCCTCAGATCGATGCCGTAGCCCTCAGCGAGAGCGCGCAGTTGCTGCATCTCCGGATTCATATGCAGCTGCCAGTTGCCGTTCCAGATCAGCTCCCGCGACGCATCGATGCCCGCAATCCCCGGGCCCGAGCGGTTCAGACGCTCCGTGTGATAGTAGTGCCCGCCCGTCACATCGCTCAGCGCAAAATGCGCCATGTACAGATCATGCACGTACCACGGCGACGCGCTCGCCTCTCGAGAAACCGCCTGCCGGAAGAACGTCAGCTCAAATCCGAAGCGGTGCCCCGCAGCATCGCGCACATTGCCGGTCGTGTACCACCACTCCGTCTCGTACGCCGGATGATTGAAATAATCCCGCGGAAACTCGAAGCGATACCCTGGCCGCGCAATCGCATAGTCCGCCATCTGATAGTCCGCTGCGCGTCCTGTGGCAGCCAGCAGCAGCACCATCAGCAGCGCAGCCCTACTCCTCATACATCACCTCAATCGGATTCAGCCGCTGCGCGATCCGCGCCGGATAGAATCCAGCGAGCAGCGTGGCGCAATCCACCAGCGCCAGCGCGCTCACCACAATCCGCAGCGGCCAGTGAAACTGGATCGTCCACCCGAACGACTGCTTGTTGATCACGAAGATCAGCAACAGCGACAGCACGTACCCCAGCGCAAGCCCAACGATATTCGCCACGATCCCGATCAGCGCTGCCTCGGTGAGAATCAGCCGTCGCACCTGCCCGGTCGACGCTCCCAAAAACCGCAGCAGCCCGAACTCGCGCCGCCGGTCGATCACAATCGAGATCAGCGCGCCCGCAATCCCCAGCACCGCCACCAGGATCGCCACCAGCTCCAGCGCCCATGTGATCGCGAACGTCTGATCGAAGACGCGCATGCCCTGCACCCGCAGTTCGCGATTCGACAGGATGAAGACGTCGCTGCCCGCCGCAGCCTGCCGAATCTCGCGCCGCACCGTCTCGAGGTCCGCACCCGCCGCCAGCGTCACCGCCAGACTCGACGCCGCAGGATCCGGCAAATACCGCAGCAGCACCGCGCGATCCACCAGAATCATTCCGGCCTCATCGCCATAGTCGTAAAACACATCGAGTACCTTGAACGTCGCCCGCTGCCTCCCCAGCGGCAACGTCACCGTCTCCCCGGCGCGCACGTTGTGCTTATACGCGAACGGCTCGCTCACAATCGCGTTGTTGCCCGACGCCAGTTCCTGCATCACCTCGCGCGCCGGGCGCCCCGACAGAAACCGCGTATGCTGGCGCGTCTGCGATGTCTCCACATCGGCCGACGCCAGCGTCGCCGGCATGCCCTCGTACGTGATGTCGTACGCGCGGAACCGGCTCACGCTCGCCACGCCCGGCAGCGCAGCGATGCGATCCGCCAGACCCGGGGCCAAGGTCGGCGAACGATCCGCTCCGGGCTGCCCCGCCGGACGCAGATACAAATCCGCCGGCAACTGCTGCTCCATCCAGGTCAGCACCGTCTCGCGAAAGCTGCCCACCATGATGCCCACCGACGTCATCATCGCAATCGCCGTCGACAGCGTCCCGATCAGCACCGCCGTCCGTCGCAGCGATCCGCCCAGGCTGCGCGACGCAAGCAGCGCTTCGACGCCGACCATCCGGCGCAGCGCCGCCGAAAGCACCGGCATCAGGACCGACGTCAGCGCAGGAATCGCCAGCGCCGACGCGGCGACCAGCAGCAGCGCCGCGGCATATCCGAGCAGCGGCTTGCCATCGATCGCATGCGCGCGCGACGCCAGTGCCGCTGCTGCCGCCAGGCCGGCCGCGATCAGCGCATCGCGTTTCCGATGCACGCGCACCGCATAGTCGCGGCGCCCCCGCGCCATCGCCTCCGTCGGCGCAACCAGCGCCGCCTCGCGCGCCGGAGCCAGCGCCGAT
>DATEPN010000161.1:0-5348 GCA_035273225.1 Acidobacteriaceae bacterium
AGATCGCCGATGTTCGTGAACCCCGCCAGATTGAAGCTCCAGAAGTATTCCGTATCGTCGCGGATGCCGCCCAGCGAGAAGCGCCGGTACTGGAAATCGATCCCGCAGCAGTTCCAGTTGTACTGCGCCTGGATCGCGCCGTACTGCAGCTTCTGGTGGACGAAGTCGTAGGCCGTCGCCGCCCCTTCGCTGAAGCCCAGCTTGTTCGCCGCCCCGTGCACCGCTGAAGCATGCACCTGATTGAACGGATTCGGCGCGTTCGGGTTTCCCGGCGGCGATTTCGCGGTGCTCAGCGGAGTGGTCCCCAGCGGCACATTGACGTAAAAATCGCCAACGGTGAAGCGATAGAGCCCCTTCCGGTATCCAGTGAAAACATTACTCGACGCAATCTTCCCCAGCTTCACGTCGTAATCAAGATCCCACTCGACGTCGGTGCTGCCGGAAGTCCGCATCTGCAGCCGCGAAATCACCGGCGTCGTGTGCCGCGGCTGCGTCAGAAAATCCACGCCCGTAAAGTTCAGCGTCGTCTCGAGCGGATTGGGTGTGCCGCGCGTGATCGCGTGATCGAAGCTCGGATCGAAGTAGTACTTCTGCGCGACGCGCCACGTGATCCAGTCCACCGTGCCGCCGCCGCAGATGTCGCTCGGCCCCAGCGCCTCATCGCCCTTGCACGGATGCGGATGCAGATGCCGCAAATACAGCCGCTGCGTCAGCCCATACTCCGCCTCGTTCGTGTTGCTGACCACGTCCACATCGTCAAAGCGCAGAATCGTCCGGAAATTGTTGACGCCCGTCACATAGCGATACGCGAACTCCGGTTCAATCGTGTGACGGACGTCGCCGCCCAGCAAACGCACCAGCCACGACGGGCTGAAGTCGCGCTCCAGCGCTGGAGGACGCATCTCGAAGCCGCCCTCAATCGCCGTGCGCGCCAGCCCCTCCTTGCGCACGATGGGAATCTGTTCCAGATCCGCCGGAGCCTGGCTCTTGCCGTACCAGGTCTCGCGCACCCCCGCGCGCGGCTTCAGGTTCCATCCGCGCCAGTGCAGCGGCACCGCGATCCGCGGATAGAAATCCACCCGCGGCACAGAAGCCGTCGTGCGGAAGCTCGGATACTCAAAGCGCGAGAGCGTCGCCGCCGATGCGCTGAACTCCCACCGCAGCGGCGAGTCATACACGCTGTGCTCCGCCGTCTCCACATCGATCTGCGGCAGATGCAGAATGCGCACCTCGTCGCCCGGCACGTTCGCGTTCTGAAAGTTCTGGTACCGGTTCATCCGCATGCTCGTCCAGGTGTCGTGGTCCTCATGCGTGATGAACGCCTGCGACTTCACCTCGGAGTTGATGGCCAGCGCGTACTCCTCCTCAAACACCAGCCGATACACATACGAGCTGAGGTACTCCGCGTCGACGACGCCGGTCGTCTTCGGACTGAAGTCGTAGCGCGTATCCGCAACCACATCGACGCCGCCCTGGTTCAGCTTCGTCCCGTTCGGCAGCGGAAAGCCGCGGTCGAGCAGGCTGTGAAAGCGCACGATCCCGAAATCCAGCCCCGGACCGCGATAGCGAAACGTCCCGTTGGGAGCCCATCCGCGCTTCGACCAGAACTGCGTCGCCATCGTCAGATCGGCGCTGCGGCCCAGCGTCTGGTAGTAGCCCTCGCCGAACACAAAGCCCTTCGTGGTGCTCTTGCCAAAGTACGGCAGCAGAATCCCCGAGTTGCGCTGATCGGCAATCGGATGCGACACGTAGGGCAGATACACCAGCGGCACTCGGAACAATTCGAAGATGTCGCCGCTCGAGCTGGCAATGCCGTTCTTTAGTTCGATGTTCTCCGCGAGAATGCGCCAGTCCGGCTTGGGCAGCAAGCATGAGGTCATCGTGCCGTGAATCACCTTGTAGTGCCCCGGCCCCAGTTGTTCCACTCGGCGCGCCGTAATGGCGAACGGATTCGGCGCGGTGAAGACCATCCGCCCCCGCGCCGTGCGGCTCACGCCCAGCGTGCCCACCACGTCGTAGAAGCGGCCGGTGTGCTCGTTGACATTCAGGCTGCCGTGGCTCGCGACAAAGTGCTCATCGTCGGGGCCGCCGTCGATCATCAGGTGGCCGCTTGCCTCCACCTCACCCGTCGAGTCGTTGTAGCTGGCGTGATCGGCGCGGACCACGTAGTCGCGGTAATAGATGACCACGTCGCCATCAAGCGTGTAGAGATTCCCGTGCGCCAGGCTCTTGCGCGCCTGCGTATTCGCAACCAGCTTGACCGGCACGCCCTGCTCCGGCTGAGGAACAACGCGGGCTACCGGCAGGCTGGGATCATCCGGCAGATCGGCCGCGCGGATCGGGGTGGGCTGGATTGGGGGAAACTCGGTGGTTACCGTCTGGGCCGACAGCGGCAGATGACACAGCAGGACCAGCGTGATACACCAAAGCAAGCGGGTTCTCATCGCGCGCGGCAACTCCAGCATAGCAAAGGCAGTTGCTCAGCTCCTGACGGATCGCGCCGGGCGCATCGGTTCCCGCCGCTCTGGCAACAGGACATCCTCGGAATCTCCCGCGCGCCGCCATGCTGCACGACCGCGCCGTCGTCCCGTTAGACGAGAGGATACGTTCCAGCGATTCTCCGCAGCCTCCCATCCCCTCCCGATGAGAACACACGACGCGATGCCCCTGCGCGAGGCTTCGCCACAGGAAGTTGAGGTTCTGCGTTGAGTACGACCAATCTGCCTCCGTTGCCGACCGCCCCGCCATCGCCCGAGTGGAAGATCGAGGTGAGTGCCCGCCTGCGCGCCCATCGCAGCGGCCGCAGTCGCGTGCCTGAGAATCAACCCGCGCTGCCCGGCATGGAAGCGGCTCCATCCTCCGTGGCCGCGCGCGTGGCCCAGCGTTATGCGAAGGTGCCCTCGTGGCGCGAAGCCATGGCCGCCGAAGCCGCCGCACGAGCCGCAGCCGAGGCAGCCAAAGCAGCTCTTCCGCCCGTGGATCAGACTCCGCCCCTGCAGCAGACTGCGCCCGTCCAGCAGACGCTCGCCGCAGAACCGCTCGCCGGCCCTCCCCCACCCGTCGAACCGCCCGCGCCGGCGCGACGCGCCAAAGCCGCGCCCGTCCTGCGCGAACCCGAACCGGACAGCCCTCCCCAGCCCTGGCAGCCCGACCTCATCCGCTACTCCGTCAGCGTTGACTCGCTGCCCGCGCCCCGCTACGCGCCCGCCGAAGCCCGCCCCCATACCCGCGGCGCGGAAACAGCGGTAGCCATCGTGGAAGATCCCATCGAGGATGCGCTCGTCGAGCCAACCTCGCCGCTGCCCGCCCGCGTCATCGAATTCCCCCGCGAACTGGTCGCGCCGCGCAAGGCCCGTCCACGGCTCGCGCTCGGCCCGCTGCTCGAAGAAGAGCGCCGCGAGACGCAACCCGATGTCCCGCAGGCCGCGCTCTTTGCCGACTCCGGCGAATTACGCATCCTCGAAGCCGACCCCGAGCCGCCCGCATCCCGCTCAGCGCGAGTGGCAACTGCCGAGGCGAACGTGCCAGAATGGCACTCGATTCATCTGGACAACGAGGTGCCCATGCGCGAACCCCAGGTCGCCGTTACGCCCAGCTTTGCCGCCGACCTGCCCTTGCACGTTGCGCCGATCCAGGATCGCATCATGTCCGGCGTCGTCGACGTCGCGTTGACGCTGGTTGCCTTCCTCGCCTTCGTGCTGGTCTTCGCCGTTTGCACCACGCACCCGCCCACAGGCAAAGTGGCGCTCGCCGGAGCGGGCGCGACCCTGCTCGCCATGTGGGTGCTTTACCAGTTCATCTTCTTTTCACTGTCGGCGGCGACGCCCGGCATGCGCTACTCGAAGATCGCCCTCTGCACCTTCGACGACGAGAATCCCAGCCACGCCACGATGCGCGGACGCATCGCTGCGCTGCTGCTCTCGGCTCTGCCTCTCGGCCTTGGATTTATCTGGGCGATGTTTGACGAAGACGGCCTCAGCTGGCACGACCGCATCACGCAGACTTACCAGCGCAGCTATCGGGGAATGTAAAGCAGTGAATCAGAATCCAGGAGTGTTGGCCGGCGCTTAGCCGTTGTCGTCTTCAGCGATCTGGTTTCGGCCCTCTGGCTTCGGAGTCCGCACGCCCGTTTCCTGCGTCCTGCTTCCTGCGTGCTTCTCTTTCACAGTCTCTTTCACCTGTTCCGAAACCGCGCACGGCAGCCGCTTCTCAAAAATGCTGTGCATGTCCGTTGTGTCCAGCGCACGATTGGTCTCCGTATCCACGAGCGAGGAAAGATTCCACCCCGTCGGGTTCGTCTGACCCGCTGAAACATACGTAATGCTCAGGTGGGCCTTGCTGTACGTCAGAGTCCGCGAGGGAATGGTCACTCCTGGCTGATACCACTGGCTGTCCGCTACATGGTCCGGCTTGCCACAATGCCGAATCAGCACCTCCGGATCCTCATGGACCACCGCGGGCGCCTGCTGCGCTACCGCATTCGGTTGCGCCGGCGTCGGCGCCGCGCCCGGCTTGGAGGCACACCCGTACGGCAGGGCGACCAGGAGAAGTGCGAGTACCTTGACCATTTAATCCGTACAGTACAACGAAAGCCA
The DNA here is from genome assembly GCA_035273225.1 of Acidobacteriaceae bacterium. Taxonomy (GTDB): domain Bacteria; phylum Acidobacteriota; class Terriglobia; order Terriglobales; family Acidobacteriaceae; genus Palsa-343. Next base: position 4,596 of record DATEPN010000161.1, read on the forward strand.
CCGCCTGCGGACTTTCCTTTGAGGGAGGTAGCTCTGCAACTTCAGTGTCATCCGCCTCAGTTCCGGACGCTGCGGCTGCTGACTGCCCTCTACTGGACCGGCACTTCCCGCGACGGCCGATAATCAAAGTCCCACTTCTGCTCCCGCTTCCCGGACTCATACCGCGTGTTCCACTCGAGCCAGTACGCATCCGACGCCGCGCCCACCGGATAATGCTCGCGCGCAGGATACGGATACGTGCTCATCGCCTGAAACGGCATCGGCCCCACCGTGAACGGCGACGCCTCCCAGTAATCCATGTCCTTCACGAAGCCGTTCGCGTAGAAGAAGTAGTCGCGCGTCCAGCCGGATGGCAGCGGCGGCAGTGCGCGCGCGCTGAACTCCGCGTCAATCTCCTCGCCCGTCCCGAAGATCACGTACCGGTTGTCCACCCGCCGCAGCAGCGGCGTCACCTCGCCGTAGCGCGTGTAGACGCCGCGCGCCCACAGGAACGGCCCCGTCGCCGAGATCTGGTTGTAGTCGTACGTCAGATCGCCCGGCGTCCTGCCCTCCACCTGCTTCGGATACCCGCGGAACGCCAGATGCGCCATCGCCAGCGGAACCTCCGTCTGCCGCACCTCGCGCCGCACATCCGGGCCGTTGTCCACCTGCGCGCGATCCCAGTAAATCTGCAGGTTCGTCGTGATCCGAATCCGCCGCGTCCCCGGCGGCAGCTTGCCCGTGAGGTCCACGACAATCGTCCGCGGCAATCCC
>DATEPN010000162.1:0-6727 GCA_035273225.1 Acidobacteriaceae bacterium
GCGGATTGCCGCGGCAGCAACCTCCGCATCATCAAACGGAATAGCCCCGTCCCTCAGCACCTGCTCCTTCTCATGTCCCTTGCCGGCCAGCAGAACAATGTCCCCCGGCCGCGCCGCTTCAATCGCCATGCGAATCGCCGCAGCCCGGTCCGCCTCCTTCAGATACGGCGTTTTGGTCGCCGCCAGTCCTGGGAGCGCATCCTGCATGATCTGCTCCGGATCCTCGCTGCGCGGATTATCCGAGGTGAGGATCACCAGGTCGCTCCCCTCGCCCGCAGCCCGGCCCATCTTCGGCCGCTTGGCGCGATCCCGGTCGCCTCCGCAACCGAAGAGCGTGATCACGCGCCCGCGCGGCTGATGATGCCCGCCGGAGACAAATTCGCGCGCCAGCGCCGTCAAATTGCACAGCGCATCGTCGGTGTGGGCGTAATCGACGACGACTGTGAACGGCTGCCCCGCATGCACGGTCTGGAAACGTCCCGGCACGGACGCCGTCGTCGCACCCGCCGCAATCTGCTCGACCGTGAGCCCCCGCGCCAGCGCCGCGCCCGAAGCCGCCAGCAGATTGTAGAGATTCACCCGGCCGATCAGGTGCGTTTCCACCTGCGCCGTTCCCACCGGCGTAATCAGCTGAAAGGACATGCCTGCGGCGGACATCCGCGCCTCGGCAGCGCGGAACTCCCCTGCCGCCAGACCATAGGAGAAGACTTCCGCCTTCGCCTGACGGGCGATGTCGACCAGCCGCGCGCCCCAGTCATCATCAATATTGATCACCGCCACCCGCGGCGCCTGGCCCAGACTGCCGTCGAAGAGCGCAGCCTTCGCGGCGAAGTAATTCTCCATCGTGCCGTGAAAGTCGAGATGATCCTGCGTCAGATTCGTGAACACCGCGACGTCATACGGCAGGCAAAACACCCGGCCCTGCGCCAGCGCGTGCGACGAGACTTCCATCACCGTCTCCGTCGCGCCCCCATCCACGCCCTCGCGAAAGAGCGCCAGCAGATCGCGCGACTCCGGCGTGGTGTGCGGTGCCGGACGCACGGCTCCGGCCACGTGATTTTCAATGGTCCCGATCAGAACCGTCCTGCGTCCCGCAGCGTTCAGCATGGTGTCCAGCAGGAAGGCCGTCGTCGTCTTGCCGTTCGTGCCCGTGATGCCGCTCAGCGACAACTTCTTTTCCGGATGACGGAAAAAATTCGCCGCGAGCACCGCCATCGCACGTCGTGCTGCGCCGGCGGGGATCTCCGCAATCGCGCGTTCCGGATGCTGCTGCGCTGTCTCCGCGAACGACATCGCCGAGTCGGTGACAATCGCTGCCGCCCCCTGTGCAATGGCCTTGCCGATGAAGCGATTGCCGTCCGTGGTGCCGCCCTGCATGGCCAGGAACAGCGACTCGGGACCAGCGCGGCGCGAATCGTACTCGACGCCGGCAATCTCCACGTCGGGTCCTGCACGCCGAATGACCTCGCACCCGCGCAACAGCTCTTCAAAGCGCATGACAAGGTGATTGTAAGCGTTGGGTTCAGGTGAATCTACGAGGCTCGCCCTCAGCGCCCGAACTGCACCACGATGTCCGTTCCCGCCGGGACCATCGTCCCGGCAGCAGGAGCCTGATCGCGCGCCACGCCGGAGCCCACGACATGCACACCCAGTCCCGCGGCGCTCGCCTGCACCACTACTTCGCGCAGCGACTTCCCCGCGAACGAAGGAACCGTCACCTGCTGCGTTGCGACCAACACCGATCCTTTCGGCGGGTGCGGACTCACCACAGCAGGAAGCAGATGAGCGAGAAAGGTGGGCGGGGGAGGTGACTGCGGGGAGGAACCTGGAGGTGTAGCCTGCGCGACCTGCGCGGTCTCCGTGGGCGCACCGGAATCTTCAGCCATCGGCGCCGCTGGAGGCGCGCTGCTGCTCAGCGGATCGTCTGCCGGCAAGTGGTTCACTTCAGCAAAGAGCGACTGCAGATCGGCCGGGTTCTCCTCAGGAACATCGTCCACCTGCGGCTTGCTGTTCTTCGCAATCTCCTTCACCGGCCGCAGATCCTGATCGTGTGGCACGCCGAGGTATTCGAGGATCTGCTGCGCCAGGTCATGAAACACCGGAGCGCTGACCGCAGTCCCATAATGCGACCCCTTCGTCGGCGAATCCATAACCACGGCGATCGTCACCGCCGGGTTATTGACCGGCGCGAATCCCACAAACGACGCTACATATTTCGTCCTGGAATAGGTATGCGTCTTCGGATCGATCTTCTGCGCGGTCCCGGTTTTGCCGCCCGCGCTGTAGCCATCCAGCTGCGCCGGACGCCCCGTCCCGTACAGAACGACGCCTTCCATCATTTTGCGCATCTGCGCCGCCGTCATTTCGCTGATCACGCGATGCGCGCCCTGCGGCAGCGGATTCGGCAGTTCGTCTCCCTGACGGAACGTCGCAGGCTTCAGTTGCGCGCTCCCGGGAATCTCTTTGATCTTCTCCAGCACCACGCGCGGCGGCAGATACACGCCGCCATTGGCAATCGCCGATGCCATCGTCACCAGCTGAATCGGCGTTACCGCAATTTCCTGGCCCATGGGAATCGATCCGATTGTCGTCGGCTGCCAGCGTTGCGGCGGCTTCACCAGCCCACGCGTCTCGCCCGGCAGCTCGATGCCGCTCTTCACACCGAATCCGTAAGCGTGAATGTACTTGTAGAAGCGATCCGGACCCATGCGCTCGGCCAGCTCAATTGCCGCAACGTCGCTCGACTCCTGCAGCGCCTCCGTGACCGAGAGCACGTTGCCTCTCGCTGCCTCGTAGCGAATTGCGTCGTTATCGTCGTGTACGATCCGGCCCGCAACGTTGATCTGCCCGCCCAGCGTATGGATCATCTCAGTCGGCGTCGTCACATGCTCTTCCAGCGCCGCCGAATACGTCACCAGCTTGAACGTCGATCCCGGTTCATACACGTCGCTCACCGCGTGATTGCGCAGCAGCAACGGGTCGGTATGGCGGAAGTGGTTCGGATCGAACGTGGGCCGAATCGCCAGCGCCAGAATCTGCCCCGTGTGCGGATCCTGCACCACCACCGTGCCGTTCGCCGCGCCCGTGCGCTCCATGTTGGCGTCCAGCGCCTTTTCTGCCATGAACTGGATATTCGCGTCCACAGAGAGCACCAGGTTTTCGCCCGGCAACGGCTCGCGCTCATGACTGTCGAGCACATGCCGGCGCGCGTCCACCGCCGTCAGCATGTGCCCCGGCGTTCCGTGCAACGCCTTGTCAAAATCCTGCTCGACGCCCGCAAGCCCGTCGTCATCGAGGCCCACGTAGCCCAGCACCTGCGCCGCCAGCTGCTTGTCCGGATAAAAGCGCTTGAATTCCTTCTGGAAATAAACGCCCTTGAGATGCAGCGCCTTCACCGCACTGATGACCTCGGGCGACTCCTTGCGCGCAACCCACGCAAAGTTGCGCGAATCGCGCAGCCGCGCCAGGATCTGCTTCTCCGAGGTAAAGCGGTCTTCAGGATCGGTATGGACCACCCGCGCCAACGCAGCCGCGGTTTGCTGCTTCTCCAGATCGCTGGCCATCTCCGACGGAACGGCGTACACCGAGTCCGCCGTCACGGTCATCGCCAGTTCATGCAGATCGCGGTCGTAGAGAACGCCCCGGCGTGGCGCAACCAGAAAAGTCCGTTGCTGCTGCCGCTCGGCCTTGTCCTGCCACTCGCTGTGCTCGAAAACCTGCAGCCACACCATGCGGCCGAAGATCAGCACCGCCCAGAAGACGAAGACACCCAGCACGCCCACGATCCGCAAGCGGCGCATGGGCGTAACCAGGTGTCGATGAGAAGGGGGAGGGCTGAAAAATCCCCCACCGCGTGTTGCGCGATGGGGTGGACCACCCTGACCGTCAGGCCCGGGGTGAAGCTCGGAGGAGAACGCTGAACGACTCACCGAGAAAACCTCTGCTCCGCCGAGAAACTTAGTGCATTGCCGGTGCTGGAACCACCTTCGCCATCACCGCCGAACTTCCGTCTGCCATCACCGCTGCATTCGGACGAACCACCTGTCCCGGATGCGGAGCCGTGAGGCCAAGATTGCGAGCCATGCTGTCGATCCGCGTCGGATTCGCCAGTTGCGCCTGCGTCAGCCGCAGCTCACGGTTCTGCTCTTCGAGTTGCTGCAGCTGCTGCTTCTCCGCTTCGAAGCGATAGCCGTATTCGATGGCGCTGAAGTGCTGCCATCCATACATGAGCGCCAGCGACAGCAGAAACATCATCGCGCAGGCGAAGCTGCGCATCTCCCGCGCACGCGCCGGATCGGCGCTCTTCACCAGCCGCGTATTGTCGACGCGCTTCGAGAACAATGCCTCCGGCGTCGGGCCGCGACGGCGGCGCCGCTGTGCCTCCATCAGGAGCGCATTGTGCTGGGCCACCCACCCCATGTCACGCCCGGCTGCCGATAATGTCTGCGCCGCTATCGCTTGTGTCGCCATAAACTCTCCACTCGTCTGCCGCTTCGCACGAACAACGAACAACCAACAACTCACAACTTGCTTTCGTCCCCTTCCAACGACCGGGCCAGGGTCGCTGAACTTGGAAGGGATGGGTAGTGCAGGTGTCCTGAATTACTTTCGCCGTTGTTGCGGTAGGACGACCCCGGCCCGATCCTGTGTCAGCTTTTAGCCACTAGCTGTTAGCTCTTAGCTCGTCCGCCTGAATCCCGATCCGGGTTGGCGGCTAAAAGCTAATAGCTAGAAGCTAGTAGCTGCCTTTCTCTCCGCCGCCCGCAGCTTCGCGCTGCGTGCCCGCGGATTGCGATCCGTCTCCTCTGCGTCGGCCGTCATCGGCTTTCGCGTCAGCACTTCATAAATTCCCTGCCGCGCTCCTTCGCGCAGCGCATCCTTCACGCGCCGGTCTTCCAGCGAGTGGAAGCTGATCACCACCAGCCTCCCGCCCGGCTTCAGCACCTCGGGCGCAATGCGGAGCAGAGCGTCAATCTCGCTCAGCTCGCCGTTCACATAAATTCGAAGAGCCTGAAAGGTTCGCGTCGCCGGATGAATCCGTTCGCTTTTCATTGCCCCGGCCGCGCCTGCAACGATTCGGGCTAATTGCGCCGTGGTCGTCACTGGCCGCGACCGGACAATGGCTCTGGCGATTCTCCGCGACCTCCTTTCCTCTCCGAATTCGTAAATCAGATCGGCAAGCTCTTTTTCGCCGGCCTGGTTTACCACTTGTTCGGCGGTCAACCCCTCCCGCGGATTCATCCGCATGTCCAGAGGGCCTTCCGCCTGAAAACTGAATCCCCGATGCGCCTCGTCGAACTGCATCGAGCTGACCCCGAAGTCCGCCAGCAGCCCATCCACCTTCAGGCCTGCCAGCTTTTCTTCGGCTCGCGAGAACTCCACGTCGTGCAGGACCACCCGGGGCATCTCCGCCCCCAGCTCCTCGCGCAGCACATCCAACTGCCCGCTCGCCAGCGTCATGGCTGCCGGGTCCCGATCGAAACCGATCAGCGTCCCCTCCGGGCCCAGCCGCCGCGCAATCTCGCTGGCGTGGCCCGCATTCCCCAGGGTGGCGTCTACATACGTGCCGCCCCGGCGCACATTCAGAATTCGGATCGCAGGTTGTAAAAGAACCGGCACATGCCTTGTTCGTTCCGGCCTGTGCTCCCCCTGAGGGGTCTTCATGCTCTACAAACCAAACTTCGCAAGTTCCGCTTCGTCCTGCTCCGTGATGGGCTCCTCAGTCATGGCACGCTCGTAGTCCTCACGGTTCGAAACCTCGAGGTGCAACTCGCTGCCAGACACCACCACATCCGTCACCAGCTTTGCCTGCTCTCGCAGGATCTGGGGCAGCAGCAGCCGGCCCTGCCCATCCATTTCCGACGTCTGCCCGTAATAATTCAGCCTCTTGAGCAGCTTCTTTTTTGCCGGGTTAAAGCTTGGGATTTCAGCGAGTTTCTTCTCGAACTGTTCCCATTCCTTCATCGGATAAATCTCGGCCAGCTTGCCATCCCGGCTGGTGATGTAGAACTGGCCGCCATACTCCTCATCGATCTGCCGCTTGAAGTCCGCCGGCAGCTTGAGTCGGCCCTTCTCGTCCACCCTCGTGATGTGGCTGCCGCGAAACATCCGATGCCCTTGCCTGTCCTGTTACCCGCCGTGGATACCCCGGTGAAAAGCCCCTCAGGCGAAACGCTTCCAGTGCTATCGTTGGACCTGAGAATTGCGGGAATTGAGATTTCATTCCACTTCGGACCACTTTCGACCACCTGATCGTAACCGAATAGATGCCCCGCGCAAAGTGGAAAATGATTGTGGATCAATGAATTTGCGCGGATTCAGAGCACCCGCCGCAGTCCGGTCTGTCAAAACCTCACGCCTTGGGTCTTGCCAAACGCCCGCCCACAATATGTTGTGTTACCTCGTTTGATTCCACCCCTGGAAAACATGCATCGTCCACTCTTGTCAGGTGGAACCGAAGAGGGTAGGCGAAAGCGCGCCTGCAGCACAGAGACCTCAGAGCACAAAGGCCCGCGCAAGCCATCAGCCGCGCAGTCTCTGAGGCTCTTGCTCCTGGGTGAAATGGCGGAAGCTTCAGCACCGACCACTGCTCGCTGAATACTGATCGCCGATGGCTGTACGCTAAAATCCATGACCGGCACCCGCATGGACAAATGGCTCTGGGCCGCGCGTTTCTTCAAAACGCGCACCCTCGCCGCGAAAGCCTGTGAGTTGGGAAGGATTCAGT
>DATEPN010000163.1:0-2110 GCA_035273225.1 Acidobacteriaceae bacterium
AGAGCGGGTTGGGGCGGTCTTCGGTGAAGCGCAGGATGTACGGCGCCGGTTCTGCGCCGGGTAGCTTGCCGAAGAGCGCGGCGACGCCGGTGCCGATGAGCACCGCGGCGAGCCAGAGCAGATTGCTGATGCTGCCGCCGCGCGCGAAGAGATCGAAGGTGAGCGGGCCGGGCGCGAGGAAGAAAACCCAGATCCAGATGGGCCAGTGTGCCGCGCGGTAGCGGCGCGTGTTGCGGGTGCGCATCCTGCGCTGGTGCGCGTATTCGACTCGCAGGGGCAGGGCCATTGGATCGGGATGATTATATGTTGGCGGCCATGGCTTCGCGGGAGACCGGCGTGAAGCGCACGTCGAGGCGGTCGCCGTCGATGCGCACCTGCACGTCTTCGAGCGAGCGCACCACCCAGTCGGCGTCGATGAGGCTCTCGAGCGAGTGCGAGAAGAGGGTGGCGAGGACTTTGCATCCGGCGGCGCGTCCGGCCTGCGCGCCGGAGGCGGAGTCTTCGATCACGAGGCAGTCGGCGGGGTTGACGCCGAGGAGTTCCGCGCCTTTGAGGTAAGGCTCGGGATGTGGCTTGCCGTGGGTGACCATGTCGGCGGAAACGATGTGCGCGGGGACGGGGACTCCGGCGTGCGCCATGCGGGCGCGCGCGAGGCGCTCGGTGGCGGAGGTGACCACGGTCCAGAATTTTTCGGGCAGGGCTTCGAGAATAGGGCACACGCCATGGAGCATCTCAAGGCCAACTTTGTCCTCGATTTCCATTTGCTCGAGCCAGCCGAGTTCTTCCTGGTCGTTCAGATCGGGACGGAGGAGGCGGATGGTCTCGATGGCGCGGCGACCGTGGGCGGTCTCGATGGCGCGTGCGGGATCGATGCCGCGCGCGGCGGACCATTTTTCCCAGCTGCGCTCGACAGCGCCGATGGAACTGACGAGCACGCCGTCCATGTCGAACAGGATGCCGCGCACGTGCAGAACGACGGGCACCGCGGGCTGAGAAGTTCCCATAGTTCGAGAGTAGCAGGAGAGATTGACAGCATTGCAGGCGCGAGGTTTGTCCAAAGGCGCGCAGCAGAGGCAGCGTGCTGCCGTTGACACGCGGAGGAGCGAAGCTCTAGGCTGAAAGCAATGGCCGGTTCTTCAGAGATGCGCATGTGCCGTTGCTGCTGCTGTTGCTGCCGCACCGCGCGGGTGTTCGCCTGAGGACCGAGGAAGATTCGAGAATCGCTCAGAGCCCACCCCGCAAAGACGCCGGTGGGCTTTGATTTTGCAGTGAATTCCCCCAAAGAGATGAAACTGGCAACCCCAGAGAAAAGGTGGAACATGAGTCTTCGCATCAACGATATCGCGCCTGATTTTGAAGCGGACACAACGCAGGGACACATCCGATTTCATGAGTGGATTGGCGACAATTGGGCCGTGCTGTTCTCGCATCCGAAGGACTTCACGCCAGTGTGCACGACGGAGCTGGGAGCGATGGCCGGGCTGGAGCGGGAGTTCGCGAAACGCGGCGCAAAAATCATCGGCCTGAGCGTCGATCCGGTGGACAGCCACTCGAAGTGGGCGAAGGACATTCAGGACGTGACGGGGAACGAGGTGCGTTACCCGATGATCGGCGACCCGCAGCTGAAAGTGGCGAAGCTGTATGACATGCTGCCGGCAGAAGAGGGTAACTCGTCCGAGGGACGCACGCCGGCGCAGAATGCATGCGTGCGGACGGTCTTCGTGATCGGGCCGGACAAGCGGATCAAGCTGCACCTGTCGTATCCGATGTCCACGGGCCGGAACTTCGACGAGATTCTGCGGGTGATGGATTCGATTCAGCTGACGGCGAAGCACAAGGTGTCTACGCCGGCGAACTGGAAGCAGGGCGACGACATTATCATCGGCGGCGCGGTCTCGAACGAGGAAGCCGATAAGCTGTTTCCGGGGTACAAGACGGTGAAGCCGTATCTGCGGACGGCGGCTCAGCCAAAGTCGTAGCAAACTGGCCGCTCCGGCGGCCGGCACAGGTTCTCCGCGGCATACAAGGTGCCGCGGACGAGAGCACCGGTGGCGAAGTGGCTAACGCGCTGGTCTGCAAAACCAGTATTCGCCGGTTCAATCCCGGCCCG
>DATEPN010000164.1:0-9025 GCA_035273225.1 Acidobacteriaceae bacterium
GAAAGACTCCGGCGACGCGATCGTTTACGAGGACGGTTCGCAGGTGAGCGCTCCTATTGCGACCTGCGAGGAACAGGCGTTCGCGTATGCGGCCAAACTGCAGATTTCCGAGGTGCTTTGGTGGCTGGATGAAAAGGATGACGCGCGCCGGCGCTATCGCGAAGCCGAAGACCTGAAGAAGCGCTTTCATGAAGCCTTCTGGATGGAAGACCTGGGCTTTTATGCTATGGCCCTCGATTCGGAGGGCAAGCAAGTACGGTCGATCGCTTCGGATCCTGGCCACTGCATCACAACCGGTATCATTGCCACCGAGTGTGTCGCGCGTACCGCTGACCGGTTGTTGGCCCCCGATCTGTTTTCGGGATGGGGAGTGCGGACGCTGTCGTCACAGCATCCGGCATTCAATCCGTACAGCTATCATCGCGGATCCATCTGGCCGGTCGAGCAGGGCACGTTTGCCTTAGGCATGATGCGTTACGGGCTGCATCGGCACATGCACACGATCTGCCGCGCACAATTCGAAGCGGCTTCTCTCTTCGATTTCTACCGGCCGCCGGAGGTATTTGCAGGCCATCAGCGCGATGAAGATCACCCATTTCCCGCCATGTACCCAAATGCTAACTGGCCGCAGGCATGGTCGTCGTCGCAGTTGTTTACACTTCTGCAGGCGATGCTCGGAATTTACCCGTATGCTCCATTGCACCTGCTGGTGGTCGATCCGGTACTGCCGGAATGGCTGCCCGAGATCGCGCTGCGTGGGCTGCGCGTTGGGACCGCCAGCATCGATCTGCGCTTCTACCGCGAAACCGATGGCAGCAGTTCATATGAGGTGCTGGACAAACGCGGACACCTCCACGTCGTGAGGCAACCCAGTCCGTGGTCACTCAAGACGCATTTCGCCGAGAGGCTCGTTGATATGCTCACGAGCCTGTTGCCCGGTAAATAGTGGCCTGCACCGTTCCGATCACACCCGCCGAAATCTCGGTGTCCCGTCGCAGATCGCTTGATGCTGGTTTGCGATGTCACCTGAGAACGTTGATCGAACCGGCAAGGGGCGTGATGCTCAACAGGACCAATGCCGCCTTCAGGTCGAATGTCAAGGCGAGCACGTGACTGCAGAATGGCCTGCGTGTGTATTCAAAACGTCCGTTGACTCCATGATGCGCGAGCGGCGCGGCGCCTCAGGAACAAAATGGACCTGCCTGGCGTCTGAAAATGACCGCCCTTATAGCTGCTTTGCGCCCGTGTAGTGACTCCTCCCGCGGTAGTATTCTGATCCTTCCCGGATTGGAGTGCTGGATGTCTGCTGAAGCAGCTCGGGATGAAGTGAATGCCCTATTGGCGGATGCTCTGCGGTTATCGGTCCGGCTGGACTCCGCTGCACGTCGCTTTCGGCCTGCAGTGATCACCGAGGTTGTCGAACAGGTGATGACTGACTTGCGGAAGCTGGATCAGCGACGTGCGTCTCTAAATCTCTCGCCGGAGGACGCAGCCATCTTCCGAGACCTGAGGGATGGACTCCGAGCACATCTGAGATTCCTGGGAGCGGGCGAATGCTAAGGGGGACCGTGGGCACTGGACCGACATCCACTTCCTGCTTCCCAGACTCGACCGGCTGCGCAGGCTGATCAATGCAGCAACAGGCGAGAACCGCTGCAGCCTAAAACACCTTCTGAAGAAGGGAAAACATCAGGATTGGCGAAGCGAAGACTGCCAGGTCCCGCAGGTGACCGGCTGGGCGACGGAGGCCACTCCCGAGGCTCCCGCACGTGTTGTCTCGGGAGTGCCAGGGAACGCAGGACTCAATCTTCTGCAACGGCCATCACAGCCTGAGGCAGCAAATGGATGTCCGGTTCTGCGGAGAGCAGGAACCACCAGCCGAGGCAATCATGGTCACGACGTGACCTGACATCACTGACTGCGCGCTCTCGCGAGCGCGCCCGGGACACCTCAGCTCACCCTTGACAGTTGACTCACATGGATGTCGGCAATACGGACATTTGGGAGGCCCGAAGGCCTTCTGTCCGAGCGCCGGCCTACCCAGGAGTGCGACCGTTTTCCACCGGCTCAGCCTTCGTGTATGCTCTACGATCTCCCAACTTTCATTAGGACGGTCGTTCGATGACTGAACCAACACCAGACCAAATACTGCAGGTGGGCCTTGGCTTCTGGGCCTCGAAGGCATTGCTGAGCGCAATCGAGATGGACCTGTTCACGGAACTGGCTCGGCAACCGAAGTCACTCGACGAACTGAGCGCGCGACTCGGGTTGCACCCACGATCTGCCCGGGATTTTGTAGATGCGCTGGTGGCCCTCAACTTTCTGGAGAGGCGGCTTGGCGTCTACTACAACACGCCCTCCACCGACTTATTTTTGGATAAACGGAAACCGTTTTATTTGGGTGGCATGCTGGAGATGGCCAACCAGAGGCTATATCCGTTCTGGGGCAGCCTGACTACTGCGCTGCGTACGGGTGAGCCGCAGAACGAGTCAAGTCGCGGCGAGACAGACCTGTTCACCGCCTTGTACGCGGATCCGGCACGGCTGCGTGCCTTCCTGAAAGCAATGACCGGACTGAGCCACGGTGCGAACATGGAGATCGCCCGCAAGTTCCCTTGGAAAGACTACAAATCGGCGGTGGATGTGGGAACTGCGCAAGGAGATTTGATCACGCAGATTGCACTGGCCAACCCACACATCTCGGGCATCGGATTCGACCTTCCAGAGGTTGCGCCGATCTTCGAGGACTACATTGCGGAGAAGGGCCTGGCGGGTCGAGTGCATTTTAACCCGGGCAGCTTCTTTGACGCTCCGATCCCAACCGCCGACGTGGTAACGATGGGACACATCCTGCATGATTGGAATCTGGAACAGAAGAAGATGCTGATAACCAAGGCATATGAGGCGCTGCCGAGCGGCGGAGCACTTGTCGTATACGAAAGCGTCATCGATGATGACCGGCGCCAGAATGCGTTTGGCCTCCTGATGAGTCTCAACATGCTGATCGAAACGCAGGGCGGGTTTGACTATACCGGCGCCGACTGCATCGGCTGGATGCAGGAGGTGGGATTCCATGACACGCGCGTGGAGCACCTTGTTGGGCCAGACTCGATGGTAGTGGGGATGAAATAGCTGATAGCGGTACATCCACGCCGGGCGAGTAACGATGCTGAGTTCAAAATCCGCAAGGATCCATGGAGTTCGAGACTGTTTGGCGGACGACGATCCGATTAGGGAGTTTGGTTTGCCTTTGCTCTAAATCTCAACTATTCCCAACAGCGGCAAGTGCACCGTTGCCGCTTCTGGGCCAGTGGTCGGCAACTGGGACAATTCGTGCCCTGCTCTCCGTCCAGCGGCTTCCCCGCCCAAGGGTTCTGTCCGGATTGTTTGAATGCTAAGTCGAAGAGGAGCACGACGTGTTACAAGATGCTGAACTCAGCGGGCTGCTGATTCAGAGAACAACCTCGGAGGCTCCTCAGAGACGACATGTACTACATCGGACTGGATGTTCACAAGAAGACGATCAGCTATTGCGTGAAGGACGCGGCTGGCCGTGTGCATCAGGAAGGCAAAATCGGCTCCACGCGGCGCGAGCTGGCCGTGTGGATCAGCACCCTTCCTGAACCCCGGATGATGGCCATGGAAGCGACCATCTTCACCGGCTGGATCTACGATCATCTGCTGCCCCATGCCGAAGCGGTGAAGGTGGCGCATCCGCTGATGATGCGGGCCATCGCCGCAGCGAAAAAGAAGAACGACCGCATCGATGCCGGCAAGATCGCCAACTGCCTGCGCTGCGACTTCCTGCCCGAGTGCCACACGCATCCAGCGCGGCGTGGCATGGTTGCTGGCCAATCAGCGCGCCTCGGGCAGGTGGTACACCCGGTCACTGAACGATGACGGCTGGCAATTCATCACGTATAGCGGCACAGCGTATCCGTTGCTGGCACTATCAATGTGCAATAGCTTAGACACGGAACCAAAAGGCAGACACGGAACCAAAAGGCGCGTCTTCAGAGAACCGGAACCGTAAGCACCGAGCCTCCTCTTGCTTACCGAGGGAAGATGCGCTATTATCCCCTCGGTTACCGCGAGGTGTGAGGATGAGTAAGCCATCTGACTTGGTCCAGGGAACCTTGGACTTGTTGATTCTCAAGATTCTCGCCCTTCAGCCGCTGCACGGGTGGGCGCTCAGCCAAAGGCTCAAGCAGGTTTCCGGCGAGGTGCTGCAGGTGAGCGATGGCTCGCTCTACCCGGCGCTGCACAAGCTGGAACAGCAAGGCTGGATTCAAGCGGAGTGGAAACCGACCGAGAACAATCGGCGTGCGAAGTTCTACGCGCTCACGAGACTCGGGCGGCGGCATCTCGAACGAGAAGCAGCCAACTGGGAGCGCATCTCGACGGCCATCTCCGTCGTGATGAGGCTGACGGAGGTCTAAGAATGCGCCTTGAGCACTGGCTATATACGATTCCCCTGCGGGTGCGCTCGTTGTTTCGTCGCAATCGGCTGAACGCCGAGCTCGACGAGGAACTGCGCAACCATATCGACCGGCAGATTGAATTCAATGTTTCTCGCGGCATGGGTGCGGAAGAAGCTCGCCTCAGCGCATTCCGGGTATTCGGCAATCCTTTGTTGCTGCGTGATACGACACGCGCCACGTGGAGCTGGAGCGGATTGGAACAATGCGCGCGCGATTTTCGCATTGGAGTCCGGACGCTGACCCGGAGTCCCGGATTTGGGATCATGGCCATTGTCATCATGGCGATTGGCATAGGCGCGAACGTCGCGATGTTCACGGTTATTCGCAGTGTCCTGCTCAAGCCGCTGCCTTATCGTGACTCGGCCCGGCTGGTTTCGTTGTTTGAACATCAGACACACCCTATCGACACGGGCTACAGCAACTACTTACCTGTCTCCGCGGGCAGTTTCGCGGAGTGGGAGAAGGCCACCCAAGGCGTGGCCCAGATGGCCATCGTGTCAACCTGGCATCAATACAACGTATCGGCGGAAGGAGGGAAACTTCCTGAAAAGGTTGACGCGGCATGGTGCTCTGGAAACTTCTTCTCTGTGCTCGGGATTGCGCCGGCGCTCGGCCGTCTGTTTACGGAGAACGATGACCGGCGTGGCGCGGCGCCGGTGGTTGTGTTGTCGAACTCGTTCTGGAGGCGCCGCTATAACGCCGACCCGGGCATCGTGGGCAAGACCATCTGGCTGGACGCAAGGCCCTTCACCGTGATTGGAGTGACGCCTTCGTGGTTTGTTTACGAGGGCAAGTATGGGGGAGGGACGGATCAACTGTGGACAACGGCAAATCACGAAGCGCCTTCCGCGTTCATGACTTCGTTTGAGGATCGTGGCTTCGTGGCCGTCGCGCGCCTTCTTCCTGGGCAGACACTGTCGCGGCTGGTTAATCAGGTGAGCGCGGTGCAGAGGCAGATCAAGATCCATCATCCGGAGTCGGCGGTGAGCGATGGAGCACAAGGCCGTACCATGCTTGATGACACGGTGCAGGACTATAAGAGGCCGCTCTACGTGCTGCTCGCCGCCACCGGTTGCGTGCTTTTGATTGCCTGCCTGAATGTAGCCAGTCTGCTGGTAGCGCGCGCCGCTGCGAAGAGTAAGGAGCTTGCGATTCGCACTGCGCTGGGTGGTGGGCGTCTCCGGTTGATACGTGAGAGAGTGACTGAGAGTCTGATTCTTTCCGCCGCCGGCGGCGGAGTAGGTTTGTTGCTGGCGTGGGTGGCATTGCGATGGCTGGTGAGCGCGCGGCTGGATATGAATCGCGCCGAGAGCATTCATATGGACGGCGCCGTGGCCCTCTTTACACTCTCTGCCATCGGTTTGTGCGCACTCGTCTCCGGAATGCTATCAGTCCTCAGCATCAACGGCCGGCAAATTCTCGCGCCGCTCCAGGAGTCGTCGCGCGCGCACAGCGGCGGCCGTGCACGAGCCGGTATGCGCAAAACTCTGTTGGTGCTCGAAGTTGGCCTCACTGTGGTGCTGCTGGTTGGCGCGGGGCTCCTGGTGAAGAGTTATCAACGGTTGCGGTCAGCTGACCTCGGCGTCCCTGCAGACAACGTGCTCACCATGCACATCAGCCTGCCGCGGGCGCGATACAACAAGCCGGAAGAGTGGGCAGCATTCTTTGAGCAGTTAATTGCGCGGGTGCGCGTATTGCCGGGAGTAAAGGCTGCCGGTTTGGTGAGCACTGCGCCGGGCGAAGGCTGGGGTGGGAATCGCATGATGTCCGTGGTCGAGCATCCACCGCTACCCAAGGGCGAGGGATTCGACATTCTGGCACGCGGCGCAGACCCGGGCTATTTTGCCGCCGTTCAGATTCCGCTGCTGAGCGGGCGGACCTTTTCGCACGATGAGAGGCTGGAGCGCGCCCGGGTTGTGATCCTCAGTCGCAGCGCCGCGCAGGCGATGTTCCCCGGTGAAGACCCCATCGGCAAACATCTCCATGACGACAGCGATGGCGGCGTATCGCAGGTAGTCGGCGTGGTGGGCGACACGCGATGGTATGTGACCGAACCCTTGCATCCCATGCTCTACGTGCCCATCTACGGCAACAATTACAGCGTTGCCACAATCGTGGTCCGCTCGCCACATGACGTCGAAGCGCTCGCCACGCCCATTCAGAAAATGATCGGTGAGATGGACCCCGACCTTCCCGTTTCCGATGTCATGACCATCCGCCAGGCTACGGACAAATCAACGGTCAACAACCAGTTTGACTCCATCCTGGTTCTCGCCTTCGCCATCATCGCTCTCGTGCTCGCCTCTGCCGGCCTGTATGGCGTCCTAGCCTATCTCGTCGCCCAGCGCACCGGCGAAATCGGGATCCGCATCGCTCTCGGCGCCCAGCGCGATCAGGTGCTCGGGCTGATGATCGCCGATGGGCTGCGCCCCGCACTGATCGGATTGTTCCTGGGACTGATCGCGAGCGCCGCGACAACGCAGTTGATCAAAGCCATGCTCTATGAGACCCAGCCGCTCGATCCGGAAATTTTCGCCGCAGTCGCAGGATTGCTAATCGCTTCAGCCGCGCTGGCCTGCTTGGTGCCGGCATGGCGTGCCTCGCGCTTGGACCCAATGCAGGTTTTGAGAACGGAGTAAAGAAAACGACAGTTGTTGCGCGCTCGAACTGGTTATCCTCGAGCACCACTTCCAGCTTGATCTTAGGCAGCAGTTCCACCTCGTATTCCCGCCCGCGAAAGGCTTCGGTGTGGCCTTTCTGGCGGCCGTGCCCGCGCACTTCGGACACAGTCATTCCGTCAATACCGATTGCCGTGAGGGCATCTTTCACAGCGTCGAACCGGCTCGGACGAATGATGGCTTCGATTTTTCTCATAAGCTTCCTCGCCTTTATTCCTTCGCATACGACATCGCACTGATGCTTTCGACAGTCGCTTCCGACATGGGCTGAACCGTCAGGTCCTTCGGCGCTCCGTGTGGCGCAGCCAGCGATGAGATCACGTACTCGGGATAAGCCGAAATTCCGTGCTCGTGAAGATCCAGGCCGTACAGTTCACCTTCGGCGGAGACGCGCAGCGTTCCCGTCAGGTGGACCACGTACATCAGAGCCAGACCGACTGCAAAGGTGCACGTCGTGACGATGAAGCTGCCGATGCATTGCGCCTTGAGCAGCGTCCACCCGCCGTGATAGAACAAGCCGGCCAGCGGAGCAGAGTTATCCGGCCCGGTCGGTCCGGTGGCTCCATACGTGCCACAGGCGAAGAGGCCCAGGGACAGCGTTCCCCAGATACCGCACATGCCGTGTACCGGCACGGCACCGATCGGGTCGTCGATCCGCAGCCACTCCAGCAGTTCAACACCGGCGCAGACCAAGACACCCGCCACTCCACCCAGCAGAATCTACCCCGTAGGACTCACCCAGTAGCACGGGCACGTAATCGCCACCAGCCCGGCCAGGAATCCGTTGACGGTGAAGCCGATGTCCCACTTCTTGGTTGAGAACCACGCGTACATCATGGCCGTCAGGCCCGGCGCGCAAGCCCCCAGCGTCGTATTTGCCGAAACTCGCCCGATCCCAGCAAAGTCCATCGCCGAAAGTGTCGATCCCGGATTAAATCCGTACCAGCCAAACCAGAGGATCAGGCCGCCGGACGCTGCGATGGTCAGATCGTGCGGCAGCATCGGCGCTCCGCCGTCGCGCTTGAACTTGCGACCGAGTCGCGGTCCGAGAACGATCGAACCAGCCAGTGCAATGATTCCGCCGATGGTGTGGACGACCGTCGATCCCGCGAAGTCATGGAAGCTCTGCCCCAGCTTCGGCAGAAAATATCCGGCGGAACCCATCGTGGCGAGAAATCCATCCGGACCCCACGCCCAGTGGCCAATGATCGGGTAAATAAATCCGGAGATGCCGACTGAGTACAGCAGGTCGCCCACAAACCCCGTCCGACCAATCATGGCTCCGGAAGTGATCGTCGAGCAGGTGTCGGCAAAGGCGAACTGGAAGATCCAGACAGCAAGGAAAGCGACTCCGGTGGACTCATACGTCTCCGGCGTGCCCTGCAGGAAGAACCAGTGATAGCCAATGAAGCCGTTGCCGTGGCTGAACATGAAGGCAAAGCCGATCGCGTAGAACAGCAGGCCGCAGAGACACGTGTCGACGATGCACTCCATCAGCACGTTCACCGTTTCCCGCGATCTGCAGAAGCCGGCCTCCAGCATCGTGAAGCCAACCTGCATGCCAAACACGAGGAAGGCGGCGATCAAGGTCCATGCCGTGTTCACCGGGTTGACGACGTCGGCGGCTTTCATCGCCGCCTCCGCTGCGTACACCTTGGCGAAGAAAATGCTGCCAATGCAGGACATGATCAGCAGCGTGATTGCAACGAGGCTCACTTTCCCGGCCAGTAGACGTAGTTTCACCGGAATACTTCCACACGATGGAAATCCCGCTGATCGCGGGCCGGAACTTTAGCGACGCAGACACCGAGCGTTCGCCGCAGGTCATGATTGTGAACCAGGCATTCGCGAAGAGGTTCTTCCCGA
>DATEPN010000165.1:0-28116 GCA_035273225.1 Acidobacteriaceae bacterium
TCAAAAAGCGCAGAACAATCGCGTCCATGCCGCCGAGATGAATCCCGATATGCCGGGCCGATGCGCCAGAAGTTCGACGTGCGAGATGCACTTGCTGAATGGCGATTCAGCGAACCGGAAGCTGACCTACAGCAACGCGGCAAGGTGGCTCGGGAGAACACATTCGTGCTCAGCTCCGACGGCAAGACCGTCAGGGAGACAGGCATCACCCCGGCACCCTCACCATCGAAGAGGTCAGTCACCTTGTACAAGTCGCAGCGTCGCACTCGGTTCTTTCTTTTTGGCGTGCGCCAGGTCCCCGCTACTGGCGATTTGCCAGTCGATCAGATTTTCTGGTAGTTGCGTTCGCCTGCATGCTATAGTTCCTGCCACTGTGGACGCGGGCGGCCTCGGTGGGCTGAGATCAAACAATGGGTTCCCCGGGTCGGATGTGCTCACTCATCGTTTCCCCTGGGTATTCCGTGGCCAAAGCAAAAACCCAAAAAAGGAGCGTGACAGTGAACATGCAGACAATTTCCGTATCCGAGAAACTTGCACAAGCTGCAGGTGCATTTAAGACTGGGCTACTGAACGATTATCCCCCTGCAGAGAGTTTCGCAAGCACAGCGCCCCATGAAGTCTCCGCTACCAGGAGCTGGGGATCAGCCATGCGGCGGTAATGGCGCTGCATTGGGGGAAATGACCCTGTCTGATCGAGGAGGAGAGATACGAGATTCTCTCCTCCTCGATCGTCCTCTCAATGGATCTGCAACCGGCGGTGCTGCCAGGCCGATGAACAATCACGCCATCTATTCGAGTCTTGGGCTATCCCCAGTGGAGATGGTGATTCTCCAGGGGACCTCGTTCTGCAATCTCAATTGCAAGTACTGCGACCTGAGCGTAGAAGGCCGAAAGACCAGAACCACGATGGAGCTGTCGCTGGTCGAAAGGTTCTTTGATGAATTATTTCGCAGCGGCTTTGTCGCCCAGGAAATATTGGTTTTATGGCATTCGGGCGAACCTCTCACGCTGCCTCCGGCTTACTACGATGAGGCGATTGAACGCATCCTGCGGCTGAAGGATCAGCTGGCGCCAAAAAGTGTGGAGGTGCGGTTCGCTATTCAGACGAACGGGGTTTTGATCAATGAGGAATGGTGCCGCTTTTTCAGGCGGCACGCGGATCGGCTGGAAATTGGCGTGAGCTGCGATGGGCCTGACGAACTTCACGACCTTTTCCGCGTGAACTGGGCCGGCAAGAGCACTCATTCCCAGGTTGTTCACGGCATGGATCTCCTGCATGAGCACGGGATCAGGTACAAGATCATCGCCGTCGTCACCCGCCAGACTCTTCGCGAGCCAGAGAGGTTTTACGAGTTCTTCTTTAACCGACGCGAACAACTGTCCGGTTTCCACTTCAATATCCTGGCTGACGGCAACTCTGCCGATTGGGACCTCTCCTATTCGGCGAAGGATCAGGCGGCTTATCGTTCGTTTTACCGGCGGATGCTTCAGCTCAATCAGGCCTCGCGCGACGAGGGGCACTCCTTCAGCATCCTGAATTTTGAGCAGGGAATTGCCAGGATTCTTGCGGGAAAGAGCGCGAGCGCGCTGAGCTTTGTCGAGCAGGCCAGTGCTCCGCTGCGTTCAATCAATCTTGATGCAAGCGGCAATGTGACCACGTTTTACGCGGGGCTGTCCGTCAATCTGCTGCCGGGAGAATACGGCGATGGCCAGGGGTTATCACTCGGGAACGTGCTCACGATGAGCCTGGATGAGATGTTTCGATCGGACAAGCTGCAGCGGATCATGAGCGATTTCGCCAGGAGCACCAGAACGTGCCGGGAATCGTGCGAGTACTTTTCGGTGTGCCCGGGTGGCTTTGAAATCCTGAAGAAGCAGTCGCACGGGACCTTCGAAGCTTCGGAAACGAAGGAATGCCTGATTCACGTCAAGACACTGGTCGACGTGCTGCTCGATGATATTCATGCTCATCTCGAGCTCAAGGCCTGCTGAAACCGACTCCGCGGAGTTGCACTTTGACGTCCGTCATCCCCGTTACTACTCCGACCAGCAAGCCGATTCCCCTGGCCCCGTTGTTCCTGCGCACGCACGGCCGGCAGGCAACGGAAGAAGCCATCAGGAAGGTGGTTTGCAGCGTGGCATTCGATCTCTCGGAAGCGGAGAACGCAATTCGCCTGCTCGGCCCGGAGATGAGCTACCACTGCGCTGATCCCTATCTGCCGGAGACATTGGCAACGTTTTACGCGGGAATGGGCGTCGCCGATGTGGCGAGCTTCAGGTCCAGCCAAAGCGAGTTCGACGTCTGCTTTGAGGATTCATGGACGGGCTCCTTCATCGCCAGGCGCATGGCCGAGCACAGAGCAGCGAAAGAATTTGTGCTCATTCATCTGGACGATCACACGGACATGATGTCGACGCTGCTTTCTGTTGCGGGGCAGCAGCTGATCGATCCCACGTCGGGCGCTGTATTCGACCCCGGATCGAGCAGCAGCTGGCAGGCGGCGATCGGCTCGGGCGCAGTGAACATTGGAAACTACATCACTCCTTTTTTCTATTCAGGTTGCAAGGTTCACGTTCGACATGTCCGAGATGCCATCGCCGAAAGTGAACCGATGTGCGTTGTGCGGCGCAGTCGGGAGTATGCGCTGATTCCGGAGACGCAGTTCGCTGCCATTGAGATGCGCGGTTCGCCCTGTGATGAGGGTGCTGGAACTTATTGGTCCGGATCGAATCCGGAGACGCTGCTGCGAACGATGCCGAACGCCTGGACGATCATCCATATCGACCTGGACTATTTCATCAACGATTTCAACGGCGCTTCTCGTGGAGCGTCGTATGTGCCAGGTCCGGAACTGCGGACGATTGCGCTTGAAAAGATGGACCGGTTCTTTGCTGCCATCCGAAAGCGAAATCCGGCGATCGACAGATGGATCATTGCCACGTCTCCAGGATTCTGTTGCAGCTGTCACTGGGAGTTTCTGTTGTCGGAGCTTCGGCGGCGCATTGTGGAGGTCCGGAGCGCGCAGCCGGCCTGGTAAGTTCGCTCAATACACGGGAAGCTCGGACAGGCTCTGCGACGACTGCGGGAGGGGCGGGACAAGACAGGGCCCTGGCGGGCGAATGCGAGTAGTGGGGGAAGACTCTTTTGATCGTGGACCTGCGAGTGGATCGCCACCCCATGAATTGGGCAAGTCAGGTGGCGATTGTGGGAACGGGGCCTGCGGGGCTCACACTCGCGCGGGAACTGGCTTCCATTGCGGACGTGCTGCTGATCGAGGCTGGCGATGTGGGAGCAGATCCGGCGCAGGAAGACCTGCTCACCGGAGAGTGCGCCGGGATTCCGTATCCCCTGACCACGACCAGGGCAAGACAGTTTGGCGGGTCGTCGGGTTTGTGGGCGGGCTACTGTGCGCAGTTTGATGCTCACGACTTCGCGGTTCGCGACTGGGTACCCCTGAGCGGCTGGCCATTCGGCGTCGAGACGATCGAACCGTATTACGACCGGGTTGCGGAGCTGTTGAACCTGGGGGATGCTGATTTCGATGCCCGTCGTGTTGCGAAGCGCGCAGGAGCATCGATGCCCTTCCACGGCGATGCTGTCGCGCCCGCGGTGTGGCGCTTCGGTACGCCGACGCAGAGATTCGGCGACTCGTTGCTTGCCGAGTTTGCGGCTTCGGACAGAACCACAACGCTGACCAACGCGACTGTCGTGGACGTGCGGGTGGATGCCGGCGGAAGCAGCGTGACGGAACTCGTGATCCGAACCTTAAACGGCCGCGAGGGTCGCGTCAGGGCTGATTTGTTCATTCTGGCCTGCGGGGGCATCGAAACGGCGCGTCTGCTGCTGCATGCAGACAGTCAATTGCCGGGCGGCGTGGGGAATTCGAGCGGAATGGTTGGACGGTGCTTCATGGAGCATCCGCACAGATGTATTGTCCCGCTGCTGATTGAAAGGCCGGCGTTGTTCGATAGCTGGACACGGCGTGTTGAGTTCGCGGAGGATCGGCAGTTTACGTTCTGCATTGGTTTATCGCGGCAGGCCCAGGAGAGTGCGCGCGTGATGAATGGCCGAGCCCACATATATCGCACGCCGGAGATGCGGGAGGACGAGACTCCGAGGGTCGGTCTCTTTCTCGAACAGGCGCCGAATCCGGAGAGCCGTGTCCTGCTGTCGCAGACAGCAGACGCGCTTGGAATGCGCCGGGTTCGGCTGGATTGGCGGCTTTCCGAACTGGACTGGACGACGTACCGGCGCACAGCGGAATTGATCGCAGCCGAATTCGAACGGATCGGGGCGGCGCGGCTGACCGCGCCGATCGCGAAGACTCCGCGGAGCGACAATGGCGTGCTGCACTCGAACCATCACCTGGGAACCACCCGGATGTCCGCAAGCCGGCACGATGGAGTTGTCGACGCGAATTGCCGCGCGCACGACATCAGCAATCTCTATGTGATGGGCGGCAGCATATTTCCGACGGTCAGCTGGGCGAATCCAACGTTCACTTTGTTGGCGCTCACCCTGCGCCTCACAGAGCATTTGAAAACGAATCTCGGATATTCGTACGCTGGAGGCGCCGCTGCACGTTGCACGGAACTGTAAGTCAACGTAAGCTGCTCGGCATACCTGCGGACCGGTACGTTGCGGGATCGCGCCGGCGCGCGGACGGAGTGGCTTCCGGAGGATCTATGTCGAACGGCTTTGCGCATCTGGGGCTGGGGACGCACGACATGCGTGCCACCATTGCCTTTTACGAAGGCATGCTGGGGTTTCCTCGAGTCGCGGACATAGAGAATCGTGTTCAAAGCGGCGGCGTGGTGCGGATGGTCTACTTTCAGTGCGGCGAGGAGCAGTTCCTTGTCTTTATGGAGTCCCGGGGCGTGGCACAGATCCCGGAAGACTTCGATACCGGAATCAACGGAGCTTTGGGGGTTCCGGCGGGGCTGTATCACTTTGCCTTCAGGGTGGAGTCCGTCGACGCGCTGGAGGAGAAGAAGGCCGCATTGGCGAGCCGTGGTCTTGAGGTATCGAAAACCGTAGATCACGGGTATGCGCGATCTATCTTTCTGCGCGATCCGAACAACCTGCAGGTAGAGTTCACCTGCATGACGCGGCCCTTCAATGCGGACGATCTGCATCAGGAGGCGCAGGTTGAAGTCGCAAGCGGGGCGCAGGATTCACGGTAGAGACGACTCAGGGGATGGCGGTGCGGAGCCTGCTGCGAGACTTGCGCGCATCGCGGCAAGCTCCTGTGTCGCCGCGCGCAGTTGTCTTTCCAGAGAAGCAATTCGCGTGAGCATCTCTGCTTCCCGAGTCGTGATGTAGCCATCAAGGCAATTTGCGCCCCAGGAAAGTTTGGGAACGAGGTCGGGCCGCTCCTTGCACACATAGAAGCGGTTGATTCCGTCGAAGAGGGTGAAAGTGTACCCGGCGGACAAAACGATATGTTCCCATGCCGACCACTTCGGCGCGCCGGTCGTCGGGCATGTTGCTTCGATGAGGAGGACGAAAGGCCGGTGCCGTGCAAAGTTGGCGCCCCTCAGCACTGCTGCTTCATGTCCCTCAACGTCTATTTTCATGAAGTGAATTGGCCGGTCCCCGGCATGCGCATCCAGCAAGTCGGCAATGGGCACCGTGGGCGTTTGCATGCGGGTGACGATCGTGTACTTCGGGTTTGAGGAGTCGATGATGGAGGCCTCGACCGTTGCCAAGGACGAATGCCGGGTGACGAACAGGGTGCTCACGCCAGCGGTATCGGACGCGGCTGCACAGACGTTCGTGTCTTTCGGCCGCAGGCGGCTGAAGAGGGCGGCGCGCTCCGGCTGGGGCTCCACGTTCAGCCCTGTCCATCCTGCCTCGTAAAAGGCCCTGGTCACACTCTCAACCATAGGGTCCCATGCTCCAATGTCGACGTAGAAGCCGCCGGCGACATCGCCGAGGGCTCTCATCAATACGACGTCTTCGGCATTCTGGGCGTAAGAAATCATCGCGATATCCTCGTGACGAACATGTGAGGGAACGGCAGTCGCTCACCTCGGATTCAGGGCGCGAATCCAGCGGGAGAGTTCCCATGCCAACAAGACGGGGGCCGCTCCGCGCGTCAACTGCGTGCGCAGTTCACCCTCAGGCCACATTGAGTTTGCTGCGATCGAGATGCGTTCGCGGCGGGACCGTCCTGGACCGTCGCGATGACCGGTGAACCGGACAACCTCATCCCGTCCGAAGTCGAGGCTGCGTGAGCCGACTGCCAACAGAGACACGTCTCGTGTCGTCGGAAAAACAATCATGCGGCGCAGCCGGCTCCAGGCACGTTGCGCGAGCCGCTCGATGGATGGCAGGGATGCCGGTGTGAGAGTGCGGAGATAGCAGCAGGCGCCAGCGAGGGCGGATCGCGCGGGAGCTTCGAGGTGCGCCTGCCAACCGGGAATTTCAAGGTCGGACACGACATGCCCGTCAGCGTCTGCATGATAGAAGCGGACGCTGGGAAGCGCCGGCTCGAGCAGCGCTTCGATCAATTGCCAATAGAGCAGCACCGCCGTGTGTGAGCGCCAGGGCAGGTAGACATCGGACTCGGATACGATGCCGGTGGTGGAATGGAAGTGGGGCGCAGGGATCCGCTTGTAGTTCGCGCGGAAAAGCAGGATGAGGCGCCAGTCGATTGCCGGCACTCCCACCTGGAGATAGCGGAGAATCGAACCGAACACGCCTGTGTCGCAAAGCAGAACTCGAGGATTGCTGTCACGAAGAAGATCGATGTGGCGGCGAAGCAAACTGCACTGCGCGTCATTGATCGACCGAATCTGCTCACCGAGTTTACCGTCGCGCGTGAGCTGCAGGAGACGCTGGAGAGTGAATGGGGCGTTCCATCTGGAGTGGTCATCGACAGGGACGTTCCAGAGCGCGCGGGCGGCCTGAGAGCAGGTCTCGCCTGCGAATTCAACTTCGATCAGGGGGGCGACGGCCAGCGGATCGAGCTGGAAGGCTGCGCGGAACGCGGCCAGGCGGGAAATCATGAAGCCCTGGCAGCGGAGAGGAAGGTCTAGTCCAACCCTCTCCGCATAAATGTCGAGAGTGCGCCGGAGCACCAGGCCACCGCGGGAGCAAAAGAAAACAACAGGCGCGTGCGCGTCGCGCATGGCATGCAAATGAGCGGAGAGGCGCCGCAGCATGTCCGCCAGAATCGGCCCCATGACGTGGTAGCCGAATTCCACGCGATCGCTGTCCGGCGTGGGCTCTTCGGATTTGCGCGCGCAGTCCTGCATATATCGTTGGCGTTGGAGGACGGCAGGGTAGAGCAATCGATGCGAAAAAAGCAATCAGCGTCTTCTTCGGATGATGGACCCGCAGAGGGCCGGTGTGTCGATTTGTATACGGCAGGAGGTCGCGATCGCTTCAACTGGCGACGCCGGCGCCGATTCGCGTGGTTGACCGGCGGCACAGATTCTCAGACGCGGCTAAGCAGTGGGCTGACCTGTTATTGCACGGGAGATGGCGTTCTTGATCTCCAGCATGTCGAAGTACAACCCGCTCGCGATGTCAATACGCCTGCCCCCGTTGAGGTTGACGACGACGTCGCGGCCAAGGAACGTCGCACCCAGAAAGGCGACAGCCAAAAGCGCGAAAATAAGCATAAGACCGGTGCGTCCGGCCGAGTACGATCCGGCTGCAAGGGCAGCCCACATGATTGCCAGTAACAATCCAAACCAGACCGCCCACAGCGGACTTCGTAGTTGCACGGCACTGATGTCGCGAATGAGGACGGTATCTTTTTTCGTGCTAATTCGCAGGTCCGTTACCCGAACTCCGGATTTGCCGTAATAAACGGTCTCATCCATAGCGCCCTCCACGACGTACAGGGGGAGGCGAGAAGCATATCGCAAATCGCGCCGCGCGGCTGCTGATGACCTGGCGCAGGGTGGCAGATGTTGCTCTTCTCGTCACTCTTGACATCGTCTCGATCTTCGTTGTTTCATAGCGCCTACCATTCCGACCCCGCGGAAAGGCAGCCGGCACAGGCACCAGAGTGTGCAAGGCTGCAAAACGCCAGTCCAGACGACGAGACCCCCACCTCAGAGAGGTTTCGATGAATACCGTCCTGCGTCAAACGCAATGCCCCAACGCAAAGTGTCGACAAATCTTTGTGGACAACCAGGAGACATTCTGTCCGGAATGCGGCACTCGTCTTGTCCCCCAGGCTTCGCTCAGTCTTGAGTCAGTGCCTGCGTCAGTGCCGATGTCTGTGCTCCCTGACATTGTTGTCGCCAGCAAAGCTAGTCGTATCGCCGGATACCTTATCGATGTCGGCATCAGCCTTTTGTTTATCGTGTTCCTGGCGATTCCTGTTATCGGTCAGTTCATCTTTGGGATCGCGGGAGCTATATTTTTTCTCTTTCGGGATATCAACGGCGCCAGTCCGGGCAAGATCATCCTGGGCAACGAGGTGATCGCCAGGAATGGTTCGAAGGCCTCGGGAAAGCAGAAGGTGCTGCGCAATCTGCTGCTGGCTCTTCCGGACATAGCCGAAATCATTCCCATCGGCGGGCTGGTCCTGGGACCGGTCGCCGTGCTTGTGATCTTCGGTCTCGAAACGGTCGTGCTGCTCGCCACAGGGGAACGGCTGAGCGACAAAATTGCCGGGACGATGGTCGTTAAGAGGAGAAGGTGAATGGCGAACGCAGGCGACACAAAGCCGGAGCTGGCGAAGCTCCGCTCCTTTCCCAGTCTTAAGGCTGAATCGTTCCAGCTTCCAGGTGACCGGAAAGCGTCGCAGGCGGTCCAGCAGATACCCGTCGTTCCGCAGATGCTTAAGGCGCTCTCCGGGGGTCTGTTCGAAAAGATGGCACGGATGGACCAGATTGCGAATTCGTATCGCCTGAGCCCGGTTCAGGGAAGGTCCATTTATCGCCTGATTGCGCGAGCGGCAGAGATCCTGGGTGTCGAGCCGATTCCCGAGATCTTTGTCCGCAGCGGCGAGTTAAATGCCTATGCATCGGGAATCGACAAGTACACGATCACGCTGACCAGTTCCATCATTTCGGTGATGACCGAAGCGGAACTGCTGTTCGTTATCGGTCATGAACTGGGACACATCAAATGCGCGCACATGGCCAATAAGACATTAGCGCACTATGTGGGCTACTTCGGAGTTGAAGGACTGGCCATGTATATCCCGGTGGTCGGCCCGCTCGCGTTGCAGGGGCTGATGGCGCCGCTGGCACACTGGTCACGGCTGGCGGAGCTGAGTTGTGACCGGGCGGGTCTTCTCGCCGTACAGGATGCGGCGATCGCGGCGTCGGCACTGTCAAAGCTGGGCGGATGGCTTCCTTCCGAGATGGGGCCGATCAATTTTGAAGCGGTGGAAGCACAGCTGGATGAATTTGAAACTGCAGACGAGGGCATGATCGACAGCCTGCTCAAGGTGAAGAAAGCTGCGGACACGAGATACGACAGCCATCCCCTGACTGCCTTGCGCATCAGGAAAATCCGCCAGTGGGGAATGTCGGATCAGTACCGGTCCATCCTGGAAACGGCGCAGGCGGCCGGCAAAGTTGTCGAATCCGCGCAGGTAATATGCGTGCATTGTGGAAGTGCGGTGAGTGCCGGGGACGACTTCTGTGCGGTTTGCGGAACCAGATCGACTGGCGTCAGGACAAGCCTGTGTTGCCCCAACGAGGACTGCCGTCATCCGATTCGATCGTCACAGCTTTTTTGCACGAAGTGTGGCACCAGCGTCGGCCGAACCGATCCGGCGGTCATAGCCTGAGTGATGCTTTCTTCTGTGCGTTTCCCCGACGTGCGAATCTACAACGGCAACTCATCCGGTCCTGAAATCGTGGACAGCAGTAGATCTGGTACGGGCACGGCGAACACCGCCGCCACGGCACGAGAAACAGCGTCCACCCCTCGTTCGTCCCACCAGCTCCGGACATAGAGGTTGAGGGTCGTCGGAATTTCCGAATGACCCGTGTTGTCGCGTGTGATTCGGGCCGCGCTGCCGACCCAAGTCACGGGAACAGAGCGGCAGGTTGGCGGCTTCGGTTTTGTTCCAGCGAATTTCTGGTATGAGTACCGGCTGCGTAAGCTGGTCGTCGCACCATAAAGGTACCCTGCTGCCATGCAGGAATAGTATGGATCCATCGCTCCCACGATTGGCTGAGACATGCGGCTCGAGCTGGAACAAGCAATTGCGCTGCTGCGAGATGGCGATGAGGCCGGTATTCAGCATGCGCTTGCGCTGTTGCAGCGGACCGTGCTCTCGTTCGGGATCAAGATCTGTGGTCACCGCGAAGATGCCGAGGACACCGCCCAGGAAGTTCTGGTCCGCGCGCTGCCCCACCTCGCCCGGCTCGAAGACCCGCAGGCGCTCTCCGCGTGGCTCTATACGGCGGCGAAGAACCGATGCCTGCAGGGGCGCCGCCGGGCTACGTACCGCCAAGCCGTTGCCCTCGAGGACCTGATGCCCGGCCAGGCCGAGCTGGACTCGCTGCTGCTGGCTGATCGCAGCGCCAATCCCGAAGTTCAGGCCCTCACCCGGCAGGACCATGAGCGGCTGCATCAGGCCGTGCTCAACCTGCCATCGGAGTACCGCCTCGTTTTGGTACTGCACGATATGGAGGAGCTGGATACCAACCTTGTGGCGCAGATCCTGGGGCTGCGGCCGGGCACCGTTCGCGTGCGGCTGCACCGGGCGCGCCTGCTGCTGCGCCGCGACCTGGATCGGTGGCTGCATCCGGAATCGGCGCCAGCCGCGCGGCGCGAGAAGAAGCCCCGCCGCTCCGCGCAATGCCGCCAAATCTTTGGCAATCTGTCCGAATATCTGGACGGGGAGCTTCCCACAGAAGACTGCGATCGGATGCACCGCCACATCGAAGCCTGTCCGGCGTGTGTTGCCTTCATTCAGGATCTCAAGCGCGCCATCGACCGATGCCGTTCGCTTGAGGTCTGCCCAGGAGAGGATTCCCGCCCTGTCCTGCGCCGTCTGCTTACCGAAGAGTACCGGCGCCTGAAGAATTCTCCCGCCGTTCTGTAACACTTTGGCCCCTCCCGGCGTTTTGGCTGGTGAAGGCGCCCGAAATGCTCTCCGCATTCCGGACCGCCGCGAGGAAGCCACGCATGGGGAGACGATTCTTGTTCGGCCGCTGGACCGTGCTGCTGGCGGGGCTCTTTCCGCTTTCGGGGCTGGGCCAGCAGCCATCGCTCACGCTGCATGACGTCATCGAGCGCGCCCTCGGCCACAATCCGCAGATAGCCATTGCTGAAGCCGATGTCCGGAGCGCCGAGGCAGGCACATCGCTGGCTCACGCCGCGCTGTGGCCGCACCTTACCGCGGCTGAGGACGTTGCCCGCGGCAATGATCCCGTGTATGCCTTCGGGACGAAGCTGAGGCAGCAGCGCTTTACCACTTCCGACTTCGCCCTGAACTCGCTGAACCGTCCCACGCCGATCGGGAATTTCGCCACGCGGCTGAGTGGCCAGTGGATGCTCTTCAACGGCTTCGCCACCCAACGGCAGATTCAGGCGGCGCGGCTTGGCTTGAGCGGGGCCACATCGATGAGCGCAGCCGTTCGCCAGGGGATCGTCTTCGAAGCAGTGCAGGCCTATCAGGCGGTGCTCTATGCGCGGCGTCAGGTTGAGGTGACGCGGCATCAGGAACAAACCGCGGATGCGCTGGTCCACGATGCGCAGAGCCGGGTCAAAGCGGGGCTGGCCATCGACTCCGATTTGCTTGGGGCGCAGGTCAACCTGGCCGCGCGCCAGCAGGAGACGATCGCGGCCGAGGGAGCCCTCGAAACGGCCTGGTCGGAACTTGAAATGGCAATGGGCGAGAGCTTCGCGGAGCGTCCCGCGCTGCAGCCCATCGAGGCGAAGAGCTATCCCGAGGGCACGCTCGCCGACAGCATCGCTGCCGCGCTCAAGACGCGCCCCGATCGCACTGCCCTGCGGCTCGCGACGAGCGCGCAGCAAAAGGCGGTCAGCGCCGCGCGTTCCGGGTTCCTGCCGCAGCTCAGCGCTTATGGCAACTGGGAGATGGACCGCCCGACCATCGCCGGGAACGGGGGCAACAACTGGGTCGCGGGAGCGCAACTCAGTCTCGATTTCCTGCCGCTGGGGCAACGTGCGCGCCTGGCTCAGGCGCAGGCCGCACGCGCCAAAGCTGCAGCACAGGAGCGGCAGCAGGAGCAGCAAATCCGGCTCGCGGTGAGCCGCGCATTCACCGGTCACCAGACGGCCGAGCGCATGATCTCCACCGCGCGAGCCTCCATGGATCAGTCCAGCGAAAGTCTGCGCATCCTGCGCAACCGATACGACGCGGGACTCGCCACCATGACCGACCTGCTGCGCGCCGAAGATGCGCAGCGGCAGAGCCAGAACGACTACTGGCACGCGGCGTACGCCAATACGGTTGCTTATGCCGCACTGCTGTACGCCACCGGCCAGCTCACACCCGATACCGCGGAGAACCTGCAATGAAACGCGTCGCGTTCGCCTCACTCCTTGTCTCACCGGTCCTGCTGCTCGGCTGCTCGCGCGACCTGAAGCCGGTTGCGGCGGCGCCCGCCACAGAACATGCACAGCTGGTACAGGCCGTGGCCACGCAGCAGGCAGAAACGATCCAGGCCACAGGAACGTTTCACGCCAAGGAGACCGCTGTGATTTCCGCGCAGGTGCCGGGAGGCATCCGCCAGGTGCTGGTTCAGCCCGGTGATCGCGTCCATGCGGGACAGCCGCTCGTCACGCTCGAGGACGCGGCAATGCAGTCGGCTCTCAGGCAGGCAACGGCCGGCGCAGTCGCTGCTGAGAAGCAGCAGATGGCCGCTCAGTCCGAAGCGTCACTCGCAGCGCAAACGCTCGCGCGGTATCAGATGCTGAAAGACCAGAAGAGCGTCAGCCCGCAGGAATTCGACGAGGTGGAGAAACACGCGGAGGCTGCGCAATTGCGGGTTGCGTCGTACACCGCCCAGACGGAGCAGGCGAAGGCTGCCGTAGCCGGCGCGCGCACGCAGCTTGACTATGCCACTCTGCACGCGCCGTTTGGCGGCATCGTCACAGCAAGACTCGCCGATCCGGGAACAGTTGCTGCTCCGGGCGTGCCGCTGCTCCAGATTGACCGTGACGGCCCGCTGCAACTCTATACTTCGGTCGATGAATCGCTGATCGCGTCGATCCGGCTCGGCATGAAACTGCCCGTCAGGGCCGGCACCTCGATGGGCCCGCTTACCGGCACCGTCGCGCAAGTCGTTCCCGCCGCCGATCCCGCCAGCCGGAGTTTCCTCATCAAGATGGATCTGCCTGCCTCCGCCGCTCTGCGCGCCGGCATGTACGCCACCGTCGCGATTCCCGGCGAATCGAAGCCGATGATTACCGTTCCCGCTTCCGCCGTCACGATGCGCGGCTCACTGCCCTGCGCCTACGCAGTGGACGCCAACGGTCTCGCGCAACTCCGGTACCTGACGCTCGGCGCCCGTCATGGCGATCAGGTGGAAGTCCTCTCCGGCGTGGCCGCCGGTGAATCGCTCGTGAAGCATGCCGGCGACCGCGACCTGGCTGGTCAACGAATCGAATCGGAAAACGGGGCGCAGCCATGAAGAAGGAACCTGAAACCTGCGCGCCTGGATTTGCCGCCCAGAGGTGCAAACCGGGAATCGCGGGGCGCCTGGCAAGCGCCTTCCTTGATTCGAGACTGACGCCGCTCGTGATTGCGGCCTCCCTCGCCCTGGGCATCTTCGCGGTGCTGGCCATCCCGCGGGAGGAGGAACCGCAGATCCTCGTCCCGATGCTCGACGTGATGACGGCCATGCCCGGCGCCTCGCCGGCAGAGGTCGAGCAGCGCGTCACGAATCCCGTCGAGAGCCTGATGCGCGAGATTCCCGGCGTCGAGTATGTCTACTCCATCTCGAGCCCAGGCCAGTCGCTTGTCATCGTTCGTTTCCTTGTCGGCACCTCTGAAGACGATGCGCTGGTCAAGGTTTACAGCAAGCTCTACTCCAACGCCGACCGCATGCCGCAGGGTGCGTCGCAGCCGCTGATCAAGGCACGGTCCATCGATGACGTTCCCATTCTCGCGCTGACGCTCTGGGGTCCACGCTACGACGGCTATCAACTGCGCCAGATGGCCGATGAGGTACAGCACACGATTCGCCAGATCACCGACGTATCAGAAACGACGGTGATTGGCGGACAGCCGCGTGCGATGCGTGTTGTCCTGAACAGCACAAAGCTGGCTGCGTTTGGACTTGCCCCGTCGGACATCGTCGGACGCTTGCAGGCTGCGAACGCCCGCAGCCAGGCCGGCGAGTTTGCCGATGCCAATCAGCAGATCCGGCTCGACGCCGGCAATCTCTTCCGCGACACACAGGACGTCGAAAACGTCGTCGTCGGAGTGGCGAATGGCCGCCCCATCGCGCTGCGCGATGTAGCTGACCGCGTCGTCGACGGCGCTGCCGATCCGCAGGACTATGTTCTGTTCGGCCAGGGCGGACACCAATATCCCGCCGTCACCATTACCGTGGCCAAGCGCAAGGGCACCAACGCAACGGATATCGCCGATGCGGTTCTGCGCCGCGTGCATGCCATGCAGGGTGTCGCTCTGCCCGCCGACCTGAAGATCACGACGACCCGCAATTACGGCGCCACGGCCAGGGACAAATCCGATACGCTGCTGCGGCACCTGCTGCTGGCGACGATCTCCGTCACCGTGCTGATCGCGCTCTTCCTCGGCTGGCGCGAATCGGGGGTCGTGCTGCTTGCGATCCCGGTCACGCTGGCGCTGACTTTGGCTGTGTCGTACCTGATGGGCTACACGCTGAACCGCGTGACTCTCTTCGCGCTCATCTTCAGCATCGGCATTCTGGTCGACGACGCCATTGTCGTCGTCGAAAACATGGTGCGCCACTTCAGGATGCCGGCAAATCGCCGGCGTCCGCTTGCCGAAGTCGCCGTCGAAGCTGTCGCTGAAGTCGGGAATCCGACCATCCTCGCCACCTTCACCGTGATCGCCGCGATTTTGCCCATGGCCTTTGTGCGCGGTCTGATGGGCCCGTATATGCGACCGATCCCCGTCGGCGCCTCCATCGCGATGCTGTTTTCGCTGATGGTTGCGTTCGTCGTTTCGCCCTGGGCTGCGATGCGCCTGCTCGGGCGCAAACACCTCAGCGGGACGCACACGCTGATGCCTGAACGGGAGGGCTGGCTTACGCGCCTCTACCGCCGCGCCATGCAACCGCTGCTGCGCACGGCGCGAGCGCGCTGGATGTTCCTCGGGATTGTTGCTGCGCTGCTCGTGCTTTCGGCCGCGCTCGTGCCGATGGGGCAGGTGCTGGTCAAGATGCTGCCCTTCGATAACAAAAGCGAATTTCAGGTCATCATCAACATGCCTGACGGTACGCCGCTCGAGCAGACGACGCGTGTCGCACAGACCCTCGGGAGCTACCTCAGCGGCCAGCCGGAAGTTGCCAATTATCAGGTCTATTCCGGCGCATCCGGTCCCTTCAACTTCAACGGGCTGGTGCGCCACTACTACCTGCGCCGCCAGCCGAACCAGGCCGACATTCAGGTCAATCTTGTCCCGGCCGATCAGCGCAGCGCGCAAAGCCACGCCATCGCACGCCGGCTTCGCCCGGATCTCGATCGCCTCGCTGCGCCCTTCGGCGCACGCCTGCAAGTTTCTGAAGTGCCGCCCGGACCGCCGGTGCTGCAGACGCTGGTTGCCGAAGTGTACGGCCCGAGCACATCCGGCCAGATCGCCGTCGCGCGCCAGGTGAAGCAAGTCCTGGAGCAGACGCGCGGCGTCGTCGACACCGACTGGTACATGCAGGATCCGCAGCAGCGCCTTGTCCTGCATGTAAACGAAACCAAGGCTGCGCTGCACGGCATTCCCGTCGCGCAAGTCGCGCAAACGCTCGCTCTGGCCACCTCCGGCGCGCAGGCCGGACTGCTGCACGTCGCCGACAGCCGAGAGGCAATCCCGACGGTGGTGGAACTGGACCGATCCGAGCGTTCCTCTGAGCAGGGGCTGGAGAGCATCCGGCTGCGCGGATCCGACGGAAGCATGGTCGGGCTGCGCGAACTCGTGGACGTGGAGCACTCCACACTGGAGCCGGACATCTACCACAAGAACCTGAAGCGTGTGGTCTACGTTGTCGGCGATGTCGCCGGAGCCGAGGAGAGTCCCGTTTACGCCATCCTCAAGATGAACCGCGCCCTCGATAAGCTGCGGCTGCCCGACGGCTCCTCGCTCCAGCGCTATAACTCTGTGCAGCCGGAATCCATCGACCACTACGCGATGAAATGGGATGGCGAGTGGCAGATCACGATCGAGGTCTTCCGCGACCTCGGGCTCGCGTTTGCCGCGGTGTTGATTTTGATCTATGTCCTGGTCGTGGGCTGGTTCCGTTCGTTCACGGTGCCGCTCGCCATCATGCTTCCCATTCCCCTCACGCTGATCGGCATTCTGCCCGCGCACGCATTGCTCGGGGCATTCTTCACCGCCACGTCCATGATCGGCTTCATCGCCGGGGCGGGCATCATTGTGCGCAATTCGATCCTGGTCGTGGACTTCATCGAACTGCGCCGCCGCGAGGGCATGCCGCTCGCCGATGCTGTGATCGACGCCGGGGCCGTGCGCCTGCGCCCCGTGCTGCTTACGGCCGCCGGCGTGATCGTCGGGGCCAGCGTTATCCTCGCCGATCCAATTTTCCAGGGCCTCGGCCTCTCGCTGATCGCGGGCGGCGTGGCCTCAACGTTTATTTCCTGGCCTGCGGTGCCGATCCTCTATTACATGCTGCACGCCCGCACGGCGCAGGTCCGCCAACCCGCTCCTCATGAGCATCAGGAGGTCGCATCATGACCGTTGAACGCGCTGTTCGCCTGCTGGCCGGCATTATGGTTCTCGGTTCACTCGCCCTCGCGCACTGGGTGTCGCCGAACTGGCTCTGGCTTACTGCATTCGTTGGACTCAACCTGTTCCAGTCAGCATTCACCAACTGGTGCCCGGCCATGTCCTTCTTTCAGTGGATCGGATTGCCCGTCGCAGCGTTGAAGGCGGCGCCTCGTCAGGAGCAGATGAGATGATGCATCTGCTCGAATCGAACCGTGTCTTCTGCCGGACCCGCATGCGGATGATGGGACAGGAAGTTGCCCGGATGCGATCGTTCGTCGCTGAGCACTGCACTCAGGTACACGACGAGTCATAATCGCCTTCCGTTCTGGCAATGGCTGGCGACACGGCCGTGGACCGTCAGAGTAGCCGTTCGGTTCGCTTTGAAGAATCGGAGCGAATGACGAGGCGGTGTACGGTTGAAGCGCAGCCGACAACAGATGACGACGAAGGATCCGGAACATCGCAGGCCGCGTCGCGATCAGTGCACATCAGGGCGGATCACCTGGATGACTTCTGCGTCCGGAGCAGTCCAGGGGATTGCTCCGGTATGGGTCAGCTTCTGCGCGGCGTCGTCCCAGTGCAGATGGGCGAGTTGTCCCCCGGTCTTCTCATAGGCATAGGTGGTGCCATCATCCTGGAAGAGCGCGAAGTCACTATCGTGTCCTGGATAGACGCGCACCGTGGCGATCGCCTGCTTCTTCTGCGCACTATCCACCGGCGCACCAAGAGGGAGGATCGAACCGGCTCGCACGAACAGGGGAATCGTGTCGATGGGCGCAGCCGCTTCGATCGTCTGCCCGCCGTGCAGGCGCTCATTGGTCCAGAAGTTGTACCAGTCCGTGCGCGCGGGCAGATAGACGGAGCGGCTGGTGGCGCCCTGGTCGGAGACAGGAGCGACCAGCAGAGCGGGCCCGTACATATACTCATCCGCAATATTTGCGGCCGTCGGATCCGCGGGGAAATCCATGAACAGTGCGCGGGTATAAGGAGCGCCCGTCTGGTAGCTCTTCCAGGCGGCAGAGTAGGTGTACGGCAGAAGCTGATAGCGGAGCTTCAGGTATTTGGCGAGAATCGGTTCGGCCTGCTTGCCGTAGGACCAGACTTCGTTGTGCATTCGCTCGCCGTGCGCGCGCATGATGGGCTGAAACGAGCCCCACTCGAACCAGCGCACAAACAGCTCCGGATAGTCTTCATAGTTGTCGATGTTTGCACGCGCATCCGATCCGTCGACCAGCGGCTTGTGCGCGGCATGATAATCGGCTGGGATCGCCGGCGAGAAGAAGCCTGCGATGTCTGTATCCCAGTAAGGCATGCCGCTGGCCGTGAAGTTGAGGCCGGCCGGAATCGAACGCTTGAGCATGTCCCAGGTGGACATGATGTCGCTGGACCAGAAGACGGTGCCGTTGCGCTGCGCACCGAGATAGGCCGCTCGAGCGAGGATCATGACCCGCCGGCTGTCCCCAAAATCGCGGCGGAAGCCCTCGTAGACGGAAGCGGTATGAAAGAGCGGATAGACGTTGTAAAAGCGAGTGCCTGAGCCAACGAAGAAGACGTCCTTCGCGGGGTCAATGTCGGGCTCGGTTTCATCGAGCCAGATGTAGTCGAAGCCGTACGGCTTCACGTAGCGGTCGCGAATCTGCTGCCACCACCACTTCGCCGCGTCGGGATTGGTCGTGTCGAGGTTCGGCCCGATGGTGTCCCGGAAATGCCCCATGTCAGGCTTTCCATCGGGAGTGTGGATGAGCCAGCCTTTGCTCTGCAGCATGTCGTAGAACTGCGTTCCCGGCGCGAAGTGCGGCCAGACGCTGAGGAGCGTCCGGACGTCCATGTCGTGTAACTCACGGTTCATGGCGGCAGGATCGGGCCAGCGCTTCGGGTCGAGGTCCAGTTCGCCCTGGCGCGTCATGTTCAGGAAATCCACGACCACCACATCGAGCGGCAGCTTTCTCTCGCGATAACCTTTGGCCATCGCGAGAATCTGTTCCTGGGTTGGGTAGATCGCCTTGCTCTGGATATATCCGTAAACGGCCCGCGGCAGCAGATGCGTGACTCCGGTGAGCAGGCGGTAGCCCGCGTAGATCTCGTCGCTGGTGTGCCCCGCAATCACGAAATACGAGACCCGGTCTCCGGCTTCCGACGACCAGACGTTGCGGCCGTTGAATCCGAGGTCGACGGTGGTTTTGGAGGGGTTGTCCCAGATCAGGCCGTAGCCGCGGCTGGAGACCATGAAGGGGACGCATACGTCCTCGCCGCCGATGGCGCTGTAGTCATGCCAGCAGCGGATCTGGTGATCGCGCAGATCCATCCAGCCCTTCTGCTGCTGACCGAGTCCGTAGTAGTGCTCGCCGGCGGGCGAGTCGAATGTGGTCATGACGCGCTGGCCGTTGGCGGCGGCATCGGGCCCTGCTGATTCGGGAGATTCCCGCGCCATCATCCATCCACGCATGTGCAGCAGCATCCTGCCATCGGGGGTCGTCACCAGCAGCGCATCATTGTGAGGCACAAAACGACTGCCTGCTCCTCCGCCGAAATACTGGTCGCGCAGCTTACGGTTCAGTTCATCCAGCGGCATCGGTTGAGGCCGATCGTTCGGTTGATCGCCCGCGCTGACATGTACCACCATGGCGGAGGAACGATAGACTTCGTCACCGTCTGTGCCGCGCTCGTGCGTCCAGCCCTGCGCGGACGGCCTGGCCACAATCCCGTATCCGGGATCGGCCGTTGCAGCCGATTTTTCCGTGCTCAGGGTGACCCGCAGGATATTGGGAGCATACGGCACGAGGGATATCGTGCGCCCTTCGCGCTCCAAAACGAGGCGGCCCGTGGAATCCTGAGCATGGGTTGGGGATGCGGGAAAGAAGACAAACGCCGCGGTCATCAAAATGGCAAAAGGAGCTGCCGGAACTATTTTCTTCATCGATTGACCTTTGCTGTTGCTATTCCGCTCTGCAAGTGAAGCTCGATCCGTCGTTCATCGCGGTTCGCGCATTGGCTGGCAGCGCCGAGGAACGATGGTTGACGACCGAGACGCCACGCTGCGGAGCGCGATGTCCTGACAGAGAAGAGCTATTGTGGACTGCAAAAGGGAGGGGAGACAAATTGCGTCTCCCCTTCTCACAGAGGCGATGCAGCTCAGAAACTCGCGCGCAGGTGAATCCGCATGCTGCGAGGCGGCAGCTGGCTGGTTGATCGGCCGAAGGTGCTGTCGGTCAAGCCGGAATCCACATTCCCAAGGTTTGACCGATTGAACAAGTTGAAGACTTCGCCCATGGCCTCGATCTTCATCTTCTCGCCAAAAAGCCAGGGGACGTTGAAGTACTTCTCGAAAGTGAAGTCGAAGTCTTTATATCCGGGAGAGTCGTAGGTGTTGCGGCCAAGATTTCCTTCCTGCCCGAGCGGGGGCGCGTGGAAATCGGAGGCGGTGAAGATGCCGTTGAGGAATTGGGTCTTCGACCGGCCGCTTAAATGCCTGCCGAAGGAGGGAGCATCGGGCACGTCGTAGTTGTACCCGTCGGCGTTGTAATCGCCACCGGCATCGCCCGTAATCGTGCTGCCGGCCGGACAGTGATTTTTGACAGCAGCTACGGTGCCGCCGTTGCAGATGGGAACAAAGGAGGAACTGTTGTGAACGGTGAACGGCAATCCTGTATCACCCAGCCACCTGCCTCCGAACTGCCACCCGCCGAGTACGTTCCTGAGCAGCGCGCTGGAATAATTCTTCGGAACATCCCAGGTGCCGTCGGCGGTGAACTGCTGGCGGATATCGAAGTCCGAGCGGCCGCGCTGGAATTTCAGATTGTTTGGCTCGATGACGTCCGACGCAGCGGTGATGGAGCCGCTATCGAGCGATTGAGCCTGGCTGAGCTCGTCCAGAGCCTTCCCGAACGTGTAGATGCCGCGGAGCGCCAGGCCATGGCTGTACCGCCGGGTGACCGCCCCGGAGAAATAGTTCCCCGCGGAGTTGCCGTTGGAAGCCGCCCACGCAGTCCCGGCGAAGTTGGGATTGAGGCGCGTGAGCGTATTGTTGTTCTGGATCAGGTCGCCGGGGAAGCGGTTGACGTCATTGTTGAAGACGAGCAGGTGGTGCGCCTCTGTCCCGGAGTAGTTCAGCTCGAGAATGAGATTGCTCTGGAGCTGCTGCTGAATGCTGAACGACCATGCAATGACCTGCTGCATTTTGAAGTTCGGATCGTAGCCGCCCATCCCTGCCCTCTGGACCACGCCATTGATCAGAAGAGCGCCCGTGTGCGGATCGACGGTGGCGTTGCTGGTATCCAAAACAGGGCAGGTCATATTCCATGTGCCGGAAGGGCTGCACAGGAAAGGTTTGGGAACGGGACCGCCTGCGGTGACGTCATCGATGGGATTGAAGTAGTTGGGCAGGTTCCCGGCGGTGGAGTCGGTGATGTGCAGATAGGGTGGCTGATCTTCAAACATGCCGAAGCCGCCACGCAAGGCTGTTTTGCCGGTACCAAAAACATCCCAGGAGAAGCCGAGCCGGGGCGTCCAGCCCCCGATGGTATGGTTGAGCACCTTGTGGGTGCCGGCGAGTGCGGCGGTGCCGGAAGCGACCCTGGATTCCCAGGTGGAACCGGAGCCGAGATTGAATCTCGACAGGATGGGCCTGTAGATGCTGAAGAAGTTCATCATCCCGTCATAGCGGAGCCCCGCCGTCAGGGTGAATCGCGGCGTCAATTTCCAGCTATCCTGCGCATAATAGCCCTGGATTAAGTCGCGATAGTCGCGATCATAGGGCGCCTGCTGGTGATTTTGCAGGTTTACGTTCGGACCTGACTGGTAAACCGGCTCATCCTGGATGAAATCAAGCAGGTTGCGGTAGTTGAACGTCGGGCGCGTGAATGCTCCCTGCTGGTGATCGACCTCGCGCGTGTTGAACAGATCGACTCCGAACTTCAGCGTGTGCGTTTTGATGTTCGCCGTCATCACATCGCGCCAGCTATACGTGCTCTGCGTGAAGTTACCGGGCGCCCATGACCCAAATCCCGCCAGATTGGTGACGTTCACATACGGGATTCCCTCGGTCGCCACCTGTGTCACGTTGGATCCGTACGGGCGGATCAGGTTCGCTCCGGTTTGGTTCAGAAAATGAGCGTTGAAGGTATGCGTCCAGTTGATATTCACAAAGTCGGCGCTGTTCTTGTTCCCCTGGACGCTTGCCGGGCGAGTTCCGCCGCCGGGTGTGGAGTAGTTGGTGCGAATGGCATCGACATACAGCCGATCGTTCTTCCCGATGTAGTCGTCAACGCGGAAGCTCCACTGGTATCCATTTTTGGTGGCGCTGTAACTGACCGGGATCGTCCCGATAATGTTCATGCCAGCCGGGATACCTGCCGGAGGTGCAAAGTAGCCGGGCGTCGATGTCTCATACTGGCCCACCGAGACCAACCCCGTGGTCGCGTAGTGTTGCGGAGGCGCCATGGTGAGGATCTGATAGGCGATCGTGTTGCTTGCGTTCGCCTTGGCCCAGTTGTAGAAGTCCTGCGTCTCTACCGTGGCGGTGTAGCTGTTGGGATTGCTCGAGCGCAGCACATCGATGGCGCCGAACCAGAAGAGCTTGTTTTTGATCGCCGGGCCGCCCAGGGTGGCGCCCATCTCATTCCGCGTGAATTGCGGGACCGTCTTCTGGAAGTGAGTTTTCGCGCTGAGCGCAGCGTTGGTGAAGTCATAGTCGATGGTTCCGTGGAACTGATTCGAGCCGGAGACGGTGTAGACATCGACCGTGGCACCCCCATTCCGTCCTTTTTGGGCGTCGAAGTCATTGGTCCGGACGTTCATCGACTGAACGATCTCAGGGTTGGGCGAGATCGATGTGCCGCCGCCGCGCGACGGGGTGTTCGTATAGCCGTCGTCGATCTGATAGCCGTTCTCTTCCTGGCGCAGCCCAGCCGCGTTGATGTTGATCGCGTACTCGTTGGTGTAGTTGTCATTGCCGGCCGTGGTCACGCCGCCACCGGTCATGCCGGGCGCCAGCGACGCGAGGCCGTAGATGTTCTCGCCGGGCAGCGGCGTCGACTGCAGGGTCTCATTGGAGATGATCGAGCCCGTTGTCGGGGTTTCGAGGTCGATTGCGGCCGCGCTTGCGGAGACCTCCACATTCGTGGTGACCGCACCCACCTTCAATTCGGGCGCAATGGTGCGGATTTGGGCGATCTGCAGAGTCAGCCCATCCTGTTTCCAGGTCTGAAAGCCGGACATTTCCACCGTAACGGAGTACGTGGAGGCGGCAATGCCGTCGACGCGGAAGTAGCCATCCTGTCCGGACTGGACAGTCCTGGAAACGCCGAGCCTGACATCGGTCACGATGACTTTGGCATTTGCGATGACGGCTCCGCTGCTGTCGTGCACGATGCCATCAATGCCGCTGGAGAACTGGGCGAAGGCTCTTGCCCCCGCGAGAGCGAACAGCAGCAAAAGGGAAATGGAGATGCGTGTCCACTGCTTCATATAGGTTGGCCTCCCCTAAACGATCCGGGCCTCTTCTGCGGTGACAGTCACAGGAACGTATAGCAATGGGGCTGGCCGGCGGGCCGATGTGTGGAACCGCCGATTGCTCCCTTGCCGGCTTCTCTTTCTTTTCGCTGGCGTCCGATCGCTGCAGCGAACCCGATACACAGCCGCGCACCTTTGGAATGGAAGGGGCGCCGTTTTGGCAGACTCCATCGGAAGGGTTCTTGCCGTATCGGCCGAAAGGTGGACCTTCACGCGATGAGATCGCAAGTAAAACACGGTGTTCTTACTGTTAGCATCATGCGGTAAATAGCTGATGATCAGTCGCTTGGAAGGGGTTAAGGAGCGTGCATCAATAGCCGCTGCGAGGCGGTCGGCTGAGGTGTCCGGCGGTTCGCGTGGTCGCGGCGGTGGCATTTCTGATCTGCGGTTCCGGTGCTTGACAACCCTTCGCGTGGTTGGTTTACTTGGACTCCACATGAAAACGGTTACCGGCTGCCGCTCGCCGTGGTGAAGAGCAGGGACTGACGGGAACCACCGCTGCACCCCTCAGCTCTGTCCATCCTCAGGCGATCGCTGTCCCGATCTTTACGCGTTGCGATTCGGCGGCGAAGGCGTGCTGCAGAACTGAACCGAGGCCGCCGCGGTGTGGGTGGATTCATGAGATCACTTCTTGAATCGCCGAGGAACAGCGAAGCCGATCACAACCCGCCGGATCATGGGCAATGGGACAGCGGCGATGTGATTCGGGAACTGGACAGCATCCTGTCCAGCCCATACTTCAGGAGTGCGGGCCGCTGCAAGCAGTTCCTTCGCTATGTGGTTCTCAACAAGCTTGAGGGTCACACTGAGCGGCTCAAGGAACGAGTCATCGGAGCCGAACTATTCAAGCGACCGGCCGGCTACGCCACGGGCGAGGATCCCGTCGTGCGGGTTCAGGCCGGAGAAGTTCGCCGGCGCCTCGAACGCTATTACCAGTCGACGCCGAACGCATCGCCGTTACGCATTGAGCTGCCGGTGGGCTCGTACTGCCCTGTGTTTCACACGGGTCCGATCGCGAAGCTTCCTGAGCCCGAAGGACACGCGGGGATTTCGGCAGCGCATCCCGCTTCACGGTCGAAGTCATCCGTCAGAGCAGCCTGGCTCCTGGTCTTCACGGCCGTTGTGGTTTTCGCCGGCGTAGCCGCGCTGAACTCGCTGCGCCGAGCTGACGTCCCGAAGAGCATTCTTGAGCAGTTTTGGGGACCTGCTGCGGCCAGTCACCAGCCGATCCTGATTTGTATTGCCAACGTCCGAAAGGGCTCCTCGGACACGGGTCCCCGGAGTTCTTCTCCGGATCGTACAGAGGACACTGAGACACTGACTACTCCCGCCGCCGGTCAAAACGATGACCCTGAAATTGTTCCCGCCGGCGACGCGTCCGTTGCGATCGCCCTGTCAGGGCTCTTTGGAAAGCTGGACAGGCCGAGCCAGCTGCGCATCGGCGCCGCCGCTACGTATGAGGACCTTCGCGACTTTCCTGCCGTGGTCATCGGCGGCTTTAACAATAAGTGGACGATGCAACTCGCATCGAACTTGCACTTTGCGTTCGTTTGGGATCACGGAGAGTACATGATCCGTGAGCAGGCCCCCGGTGGCAAAGTGTGGACCACAAGGCTCGGCGCAGCCGGCGAGACGGTGAAAGACTTCGCGGTCGTGAGCCGGCTGATCGACTCCAAGACTGGACAATTCACCGTCACCGTGGCGGGAATCGGACCGCGAGGCACACAGGCCGCAGGCGAGTTTGTCTCTTCGGCCCGCTACCTTGAGGAGGGCCTGGCCCATGCCCCCGCTCACTGGCAGAACCGGAATCTGCAGATCCTGCTGGAGACCACGGTGACCGATGCGGTGGCCGGGCCACCGCATGTGATCGCGCGCTACACCTGGTAATCTGCCCAGGAAAAATCAGATCAGGAGCCGCGGCGTGCCGCTATGATGCAGCTCAGGGATCGTCCTGCATGGATGAAAAAGTTCTCCTGGGTATTCGCGGGCTGATCTGCGGCGCACTCTGCATGTATCTCGTCGGGCCCGCATTGCCTCAGGTGCAAAAGCCTGCTCAGCCGGCGCAAACCGGAATGAGCGGAGGCATTGCCTCAGCAGGCGTATTCGCCCCTGTTTACGACAAAGACCGGCGGCCGATCACCGCTGGCGGCTTCGTCGAGAAAGGCACCGTAGTCTTTGAGGACGTTACGCAGGCTGCCGGGCTCTCCGGCTGGCGTCATGAAATGGGAACGCCTCAGAAGAAGTACATCCTCGAAACGGACGGCTCCGGCGTTGGCCTGATTGATTACGATAACGACGGCTGGCTTGATATTTACCTGGTGAACGGCTCCACATACGACGCAATCAGCGGAAGGCGAGAGCCGCCGCATGCGGCCCTGTTCCACAACAATCACGACGGCAGCTTCACCGATGTTGCAGCCAAAGCCGGAGTCACCAACGACCGCTGGGGATTTGGTGTGGCTATCGCCGATTACGATAACGACGGATGGCCGGATATCTTCGTCGCGAATTTTGGCAAGAATCGGCTTTACCACAACAATCACGACGGAACCTTTACCGATGTCGCCGAGAAGGCCGGCGTTGTTCTCGGCAACTGGTCCAAGGGCGCGACGTGGGGCGACTATGACGGTGACGGGCGACTGGATCTCTTCGTCTCGGGCTACGTGCACTACGACCCCAGCAATCAGCCGAGCTCCGAAGATGGGACGGCTTCCACGGCAAACTGCCAGATGCGCGG
Organism: Acidobacteriaceae bacterium; assembly: GCA_035273225.1. Taxonomy (GTDB): domain Bacteria; phylum Acidobacteriota; class Terriglobia; order Terriglobales; family Acidobacteriaceae; genus Palsa-343. The sequence goes on from DATEPN010000165.1 coordinate 26,125, forward strand.
CGTCCCGGTGATGTGCGGACCGCGCGGACTGCCCGGCGAGCCGGACCACCTCTTTCACAACAATGGGGACGGGACCTTTACGGATGTCAGTGCGCATGCGGGAGTTTCCGATGTCGACCGGTTCTATGGCTTCACAGCAATCTTTGTCGATGTCAACAACGACGGTAAAGTTGACCTTCTGGTCGCCAACGATTCAGAGCGCAACTACCTATATATCAACAAAGGAAACGGTACATTCGACGATCAGAGTTATATCTCCGGATTTGCCTTTAACTTCGATGGACGCGAGATTGCGTCGATGGGGTTGGCGGTCGGCGATTACATGAACAACGGGCGCGTTGATGTTCTGGATACGGATTTTTCGGACGACTACAAAGCGCTCTATCGCAATGATGGGAATGCCAGCTTCACGGACGTTTCTCGCGAATCCGGCATTGCGCAGGCCGCTGTTCCGTTCGTGGGCTGGGGTGACGGCATCGTCGACTACGACAACGATGGCTGGAAAGACCTCATGATGATCAACGGCCACGTCTATCCGCAGGTTGACGAGCATGACTGGGGAACGACCTATGCGGAGCGGCCGTTGCTGTTCCGTAACAACCACCACGGCAAGTTCGACTATGTGCCGCCTGTGAAGGGATCGGGACTCGCGGTGATCACGCCGGGGCGGGGCGCCGCGTTTGGCGACCTGTTTAACAACGGCAAAATCGATGTCGTTATCAACCCGGTCGACGGACCCCCGGTGCTGCTGAAGAATGTCAATCCAGACCATCACCATTGGGTGGAACTCAGGCTGGTCGGCGGAGCGCGGAGCCCTCGCGACGGCGTGGGCGCCACTGTTTATCTCACGGCGAACGGGATTCGGCAGCGGGAGGACGTGATGAGCGGGGGAAGCTATATTTCGTCGAACGATGAGCGCCCCCATTTCGGGCTGGGCGACTCGACGGACCCGGGCAGAGCTGAAATCCATTGGCCTTCGGGCGCGGTCGAAAAGATCAAGCTTCCCGCTGTGGACCACATCTTCACCATTACGGAGGGGAAAGGTATAACCGGTGTATCTTGCAGCAAATCACCATGCCCGTGAGCGATGCACGCGGTGCAATGCAGATCAGCGCTGCGGAATCGATTCACGTTCTCGAACGCAGAATGGCCGCGCCGCATTGTCTGGGCACGTCACCACGCCGGAGTTCATCTCGCATGCTTCGTTTTAAATTGATCGCGGGATTCGCCCTGGCGTGCGCGCTGTTCTCTCAGGCTCAGAACCCCTCCGGATCCGTTGCGTCTATCGAGTCGCTGATCCGCTCGCAGGAATATGATCAGGCGCAGACTGCGCTCAAGACGGCATTGGCCAGAACTCCAGGCGACGTCAGGCTCTGGACACTGCAGGGAATATGTCTTGGACTGCAGGGGAACGATCGTGGGGCACTGGTGGCGTTCGACCACGCGATTCGCATTGCGCCTGGGTATGTTCCCGCGCTCAGAGGTGAAATAGAAGTCCTGTACAAAACCGGCGATCAGCGTGCTGTTCCTCTGCTGGAGAGGCTGCTGAAGTCCGATCCGGGTGACGCAACCGCACATGAAATGCTGGCTACCCTCGAGCAGCGCGCCGGACACTGCCGGACGGCAGTGCCGCACTTCGAGGCCAGCAAAGAGGCCATCGCGAACCATCCTGCCTCATTGGAAGCCTATGGATATTGCCTGTTCAGGCTGGGCCGGAGCGCGGATGCAATTCCTATCTTTCGCCAGCTCATCCCGCTTCTCCCCGGGAGTTCGTATCCGAGTTATGACCTTGCGGTACTTCTCGTCTCCGATCACCGGAGTGACGAAGCTGTCAAGGTCCTGGAGCCGCTCCTCACTCCCGATCAGAATGACGCCGATATTCTGAGTCTGGCGTCGCAGGCGTACGAGGCGACCGGGAACACTCCGCGGGCTGTCGCGTTGCAGCGTCAGGCCATTGTGGCGAATCCTTCCGATCCGACAAATTATGTCCTG
>DATEPN010000166.1:0-7482 GCA_035273225.1 Acidobacteriaceae bacterium
TCTCCTGAGAAGCGCGACGCCGCCAGCGATAAATACGGCGTAAGACAATGCGTTGATCGCGACGTACTGGCGCTCCCCGTACGGCTCCGCGCCGAAAATCTCGATCGGCCAGCGGTACCGGAAACCCGTGGAATTTTCCTCCACGAAATGCACGAGCTGCCAGGCAAGCGCGAAGAAGTAAACGGGTGCGATGGCATTCGGATCGGGCATGCGCTTGCGGAAAGTCACCATATAGAGCGCAAGCGAAGCAGCCATCGATGGAACAAAGGTGTACCTGAGTGTGTTGCCGTGCGACATCTTCGTCCACGCAGCGATGGACACGGCGGCCATGGCTGTCGGGACCGCAACCTTGGGATCGATCGAGAACGACGCTGGCGGTGCCTTCTCGGCACTGCGTGGCTGCCGTCGCATCTTCACCATGACTACAGCTGGAGCGAGTACCGCAGCACAAGCTCCAGCGATAAGCGTAGTTAGCTTCATATCGGGCTCCTCCCGTGTCACTTTTCACCGTGCAGTCGCCCTTACAAGCACGGTCGTTTTCCGAATCTGCCGTACAGTACGAAAGATGTTGTGGGGTTTGTGGCGGATGTAGAAATCAAGCCGCTGGGTCACTTCGCTCGGGACGAAAAAGGCGCACGGCCAGCAAGGGATAGCCCCCTCAGGAACCCAGGGGTACCGGTTCCGCATCTCCTTGCAATTCACATGGATGCCACGGACCTTGGGGGTAAAAAGGGGTACCCGTTCAGCTCAGGTATTGCCGGATAAACGGATCGTCGGAGCGGACCAGTTGCTCCGTCGTGCCGTCGAAGACCAGCCGTCCCTGATGCAGCATGAGGAAGCTGGTATGCGGATCGAGCTGTCCAGGTGGCAGAGGCTCCATGTCGTTCTTGACGCGGCTGAAGTGGTGGGTCGCGAGGACAAAGGCGTCCTGCAGGCGATGGGTAACGACCAGCGACGTCGTGTGCGAGACGTCCCGCTGCTTCATGACCAGCTCGATGATCGTCGTTGAGGTAATCGGGTCGAGTCCGGCCGTCGGCGAGTCGTAAAGAAGAAGCTGTGGATTCGAAACAATGGCCCGCGCGATGGCGACCCGCCGCCGCATGCCCCCGGAAAGCTCCGAGGGAAACTTGTCGAGTGTGTGCGCCATCTCTACGAAGCGCAGAGCCTCTGTGACGCGAGCCTCGATCTCGTCGTCGGGCACGTGCTCCTCAATGAGCCGATAGCCGACGTTGTCCCGCACCGTCAGCGAATCGAACAGCGCGCCCTCCTGGAAGACGGTGCCGATGGAACGCCGGACCTCGAAGAGGTCCTCCTCGCGCATGGCACTGACTTCCTGCCCGAAGACGAAAATGCGTCCGCCGGTGGGGCGCAGCAGCCCGTTGACCAGCTTGAGCAGGACGCTCTTGCCCACTCCGGCCGGCCCGAGGAGAATGCGCGTCTCCCCCCGGCGAATGGTGAACGAGATACCCTGGAGCAGCGGCTCGGGACCGAAGCCGATCGAGACGTCCTCAAAGACGACGACGGGCTCAGTCTGCGTGGAGGGGGCGAGCGGGGGCGCAGCCTGCGGCGGCGGTGTGGGTTCGAATGCTCCAGGGGCAGCCATGCGCGGTCACCGTCCGAAGAAGTCGAGCATGAGCCGGATCACGACAAAGTCGCTGGCGATGATGAGCACAGAGGAGACCACCACGGCCTGCGTCGTCGAACGGCCCACGCCCTGCGTGCCGCCGCGCGTCCTCATGCCATAGAAGCAGCCGATGCTGGCGAGGATAAAGCCGAAGAAGAGCGGCTTGATGAGTCCCTGCAGGATGTCCGGGTACATCAGGGACTGGTAGGCGTTGTGAAAGTACTGCGAGCCGTCCTGCCCCAGCATGAACACCGAGACGAGCCCGCCGCCCAGAATGCCGACCGCGTCGGAGACGATGGTGAGGAAGAAGAGCATTACCACCGTCGCCACAATGCGCGGCATCACAAGCTTCTTCAGCGGGTCGGTGCCGAGCGCGCGCATCGCGTCAATTTGCTCGGTGACGATCATCGAGCCCAGTTCGCTGGCCATGCCCGACGCGTTGCGCCCGGAGACCATGAGCGCGGTTACCACCGGGCCGATCTCCTTGATCATCGAGAAGCTGACCAACTGACCCGTGAACGCGGTCGCCCCAAACTGCGTCAGCGTCGAGGCCGACTGCATCGCGAGCGCGCCGCCCAGAAAGAACCCGGTGAGCACCACAATGGGCAGCGACCCGACTCCGATCAGGTCGGCCTGCAGGAAGATGTCCGACCCATAGAAGGGCTTGCGAAAGAGATTGCTGACGGCGCGGCCGGAGAGCTGCGCGTAATCCTGCACCGACGCGATACCCCGCTTTGCAGCTGAATCGATGGTGGCGAGTGGCATAGTTCCAGCCCGAAATTTGAGCGTAGCACAGCGTGCGGAGCAGGATAAGGATCAGCCGAAGCGCTGGAAGTGGCGCCAGAACTCAAGCCAGGGCAGCCGCGGCGGTCCGCAAACGAAAATGTCCGGGTGATCCTCGCTCTCCTCGTTGCGCAGTCCGAGCGGGTTCACAACGTGCCCCGCCACGCGACAGTTGGTGAAGGTCCGGCCAGCGCTGTCGGCATCGAATCCGAGGACAATCAATGTGCTGGGCGGTGGCGACGGATAACCGCGATACCAGGCAGAGTTAGTTCCGCTGATTGGAGCCGGCAGGTGGTACTTCGCTCCGAGCAGCTCGATGGCGCCGGCTTCGCCGTAGTTGCCGACAAGCACGCCCACGCCGGCACGCTGCTCGGGCGGGAGCGAATCGCGGATCGAAGCGACCGTCTGCACGATCTGCTCCCATCCGGTTTCTTCGCGGAGGTCGCCATTGTTGGCAAAGGCGAAGCGCATCAGCGGACCACTGGAGGCAATCGGCAAAATGATCGCCGAGATATACGCTCCGGCTCCGACGACGGCAGTGAAGAACAGCGCTTCGAGGCTGTAGCGCCAGCCGGCCTTCAGCGTGGCGAGCCAGCGCTCGGCCTGCACGCCACCCATGGCCATCAGCATGGGGTAGACGCCGGCCGTGTAGTAGCCGCGCCCTTTCGAAACAAAGAAGAGGGCGACGGGGATCAGCGCCATCCACCCCAGTGCGCGATAGCGGCGGCTGAAGAAGAACCCGGCAGCGCCGGCAATCCAGAGCGGTGCAGAGAAGAGGTTCGTGCAGATCCAGAACTGGTCGCGCAGGAATCCGTTGGCGCGGCCCTCGCCCACATCACGCACGTGGATGTGGTGCAGGAAGGTGTACGAGATGAAGTGGTGCTGCACCTGCCAGAGAATGTTGGGCAGCGCTATCAGGATCGTGATGCCGAGCGCGCCATAGAAGTACGGGCTCAGCAGGTAGCGTCGGGCACGCGTGAAGAGGAATCCGCCGAGGATCCCGGCAATGTAGAAGACGATGGCATACTTCGTCATCACGCCGAGGCCGGTGAAGGCGCCGATGGCCAGCCACCAGCGCGGATTTTCAGACCGCAGCAGGCGGATGACACTCCACGCGATCAGCACCCACCACAGGAAATCGAAGCTGGTGTACTGAAACTCGGTGCCGTTGAAGAGCGGCAGCGGCGAAAGCGCGACACAGACTGCCGCGGCGACTTGCGCGAGGCGTCCGCCGCCGAGGTCGCGAGCCATCACGCCGCTCACGAAAACCGCGATCCACTGCGCAATCACAGAGAACAGGCGCAGCCCAACCAGCGACAGCCCGAAGAGGCTCAGGGCGATGCGCTCGAGGAATGGATCGAGCGGCGGATAGGCAACATAGCCCCAGTCGAGGTGCCGCGCGTTCATCAGGAACTGCAGCTCATCCCGATGGAACCCGTAGCGCGAATTCGTGAGCAGATGCGCGACGGCGATGACGCTGGCGATCGTGACGAGCGCGACCGTGGCGGTACGCGGGCGAACGTCGGCTGGAGCCGGGCTCAGGGTTTCAGTGGTCTGCATCGCGCTCCTTTTCGAGAGGAGGTACGGAGGAGGAGGGGAGCAGGTTCCCACTATAGCGCCCGAGTCTTCCTGAGACTCGCAGCGCGGCCGGTCTTGTCAGGACGGGGCAGAGGGCCGCGAGGTGCGGCCGGGCGCGGCTCTAGCTTTCCTTGCGATAGAGCATGTCGCGAATGGCCCGGCGGCGCGCCTCGTTGGCTTCAGCGTTGTTGGGAAACTGCGCGGGCGAGGAGGCTGCCGGCTCGTTCGCTTCCGGCTCGCTGCATACAGGACAGCGATTGGCGAAGCCAGGCTTGTCCGGTTTCAGCTCAAACTCCTCTCCGCAAACGACACACGTTTTGATCGGAAAAGGCATTTCCTCGTAAGACGCATGAGGGCGGCGTTTGGATTCGGCGCGCCCCCGCGGAAAATGATTCTGCCACATTTTTGTTGGTGGAGATTGCGAGCAGCCAGTAACCTTGCGTCCATGGCTCTGGATCGCAGGGATTTTCTGACCATCACCGGCCGCTTTGGCCTCGCTTCCACTCTCTTCCCGGGCGCGCTGTATACGCTGGCAGCGCAGGCGCAGAGCGACGAACAGAAACCGTCAGGTCCTGAGTTGCCGAAGATTACGCCCGAGATGATCGATCAGGCGGCCGCCCTCGCTGGGATCACCATAGCGCCGGAGTACAAGCAGGCGATGCTCGGCGCGCTGAACCAGCAGCGGGCGGGCTATGAGGAAATTCGCAAGCTGCACCTGGCGAACAGCGTGGCTCCGGCCTACGTCTTCGATCCGCTGCCCCCAGGAGCGAAGATCAACGCGCAACGCGAGAAGCCCGTCTATAGCAAGGCTCCGGCGACGCTCACGGCTCCCGCGAATCTGGAGGACCTGGCGTTTGCTTCGGCGATGGAACTGGGCGATCTGGTGCGGCGCAAGAAAATCTCTTCGACCAACCTGACGGAGATGTATCTGCGGCGGCTGAAGCGATACGATCCGCAGCTGCACTTCGTGATCACGCTCACCGAGCAGCGCGCCATGAACCAGGCGCGCGAGGCTGACGCCGACATCGCGCGCGGCCATTATCGCGGGCCGCTGCACGGGCTGCCGTGGGGCGCGAAGGATCTGCTGGCCGTGAAGGGTTATCCGACCACCTGGGGCGCAGGTGGATTCGAGAAGCAAGTCATCGATGAAGACGCGACCGTGGTCAAGCGCCTCGATGCCGCCGGGGCCGTTCTCGTCGCAAAGCTGACGCTGGGTGCACTGGCGATGGGCGACAAATGGTTTGGCGGGCGGACGCGCAATCCCTGGAATCCGAAGCAGGGGTCCAGCGGCTCGTCGGCCGGTCCGGCGTCCGCCACCTCCGCGGGCTGCGTCGCGTTTTCGGTTGGGTCGGAAACGCTGGGCTCCATCTCCTCGCCCTCAACGCGCTGCGGTGTAACTGGACTGCGGCCGACGTTTGGCTTTGTGCCGCGCACCGGCGCCATGGCCCTGAGCTGGACCATGGACAAGCTCGGGCCGATCTGCCGCTCGGTCGAAGACTGCGCGGCCGTGCTCGCGGCGATCCACGGACCCGATGGTCAGGATGCGTCCGTCCGCGACGCAGCCTTTAACTGGAATGCGAATCTCGACTGGAAGGCGTTGCGCGTGGGTTATCTCAAGACGAGCTTCGACCCGGACCAGCCGCCTCCGCCACAAAAACCAGCCGCGGCGCAGGAAACGGCCGAAGACAAGCAGAAGCGGGAGCGCCGCCGGCGCCGGCAGGAAGAATATCGCGCACGCCGCGCCTACGACCGCAAGTACGATCTCGCCGCGCTCGACAAGCTGCGCTCGATGGGCGTAAACCTCATCTCGCTGGACTTGCCGAAGCTCCCCTTTGACGCGATGACGCCCCTGCTGACCGCGGAGGCCGCCGCGGCCTTTGACGAGCTGACCACGACCGGACGCGACAAGCTGCTGACTGAACAGGGCCCGGAAGACTGGCCCAACGACTTCCGCGTGGCACGCTTCTATCCAGCCGTCGAATACATCCAGGCGAACCGCGTACGCACGCTCGCCATCGAGCAGATGGCGAAGCTCTTCGATCAGGTGGATGTGATTGTCGCTGCGACCAACAGCGAGCAGCTCGTGGTCACCAATCTCACGGGGCATCCGGCGGTGATCGTGCCGAATGGACTCCGCGGCGGCGACGCGCCGACTCCGCCTCCCATCGATACAGGCGACGACGATCAGATTGGCGGGCCGGGCACTCCCGTCAGCCTCACCTTTCTGGGCGCGCATTATCAGGATGCGAAGCTCTGTGCCTTTGCTCGCGCCTACCAGCAGGCGACCGGATTCGAGAAGCTTCATCCCAGGCTGCCAAGCTAAGGCAACCTGGATTCGCTGACCAGGGGCTCCGGCATACGGCATTTCTGCATCTCACTCAGGTGCGACAGAAAACTGTCCCTGGGGCCCTCACACCTGATGTCATCTTCCAGAAGCAAGACACTCGCCTTCTCCGCTAAGAAAGCCTCCCCCGACATCGCCGCCGCGGCACGGAAGCTGCTCGGCTTTTCCGGGCTCCGGCCCGGCCAGTCTGAGGCGATTCGCTCCCTCCTGCGCGGCCAGGACACGCTCGTAGTGCAACCCACCGGATCCGGCAAGTCCGCGATTTATCAGATTGCCGGCGCGCTGCTGCCCGGCTCGACCGTCATTGTTTCGCCGCTGATTGCGCTGCAGAAGGACCAGGCGGAGGCTATCGACAACAGCGGGCTGAAAGACGTGGCCGTCGTGAACTCGACGCTCTCCCCCGGCGAGCAGCGCGCGATGCTGGAGCGCATCGAAGGCGGCCAGGTGGAATACATTCTGCTCGCCCCTGAACAACTGAAGAAACCCGAGACGCTGGAGCGGCTGCAGGAGGCGAACGTCTCGCTCTTTGCCGTCGATGAGGCGCACTGCATCAGCCAGTGGGGGCACGATTTTCGCCCGGACTATCTGGATCTGCCGCAGGCGATCGCCGCGCTGGGCCGACCCCCGGTACTGGCCATGACGGCGACCGCCTCGCCCGCAGTCCGCGACGACATCATCGCGCGCCTGGGCCTGCGCGAGCCGCGCGTGCTGGTCCGCGGATTCGACCGGCCCAACATCTCGCTGCGTGTCGACGTGTTCACCACGCCGGAAGAAAAGTTCGACGCGCTGCTGCGGCGTGTGGAGTTCGCCGACAAGCCGGGCATCATTTACGTGGCCACGCACAAGGAAGTGGAATCGCTGGCCGCGCAGCTGAACGCGCGCGGCGTGCAGGCGGTCGGCTATCACGGCGGCATGAAGGGCAAGGATCGCGAGGCGATTCAGAACGCGTTCATGAGCGGCGAGACGCCTGTGATCGTGGCGACGAATGCGTTTGGCATGGGCGTCGACAAAGCGGACATCCGCTTCGTCTTCCACGCTGATCCCAGCGAATCGCTCGATGCCTACTACCAGGAGATTGGGCGCGCCGGCCGCGACGGAGAGCCGGCCGAGGCCGTGCTCTTCTATCGTGCCCAGGATATCAACGCGCAGCGCT
>DATEPN010000167.1:0-3302 GCA_035273225.1 Acidobacteriaceae bacterium
GCGGGCGCGTGAACCTTTCGCCCAAGGACGTTGCCGCCCTGCGCGTGCTGACCCCGAATCGCGTGGCTTATCTGGATGTCACCGGCAGCGGCAACGAAACGGCGGCTCATCTGCGCCTCGATGGCCGGCTGACGCTGATGTTTTGCGCCTTCGAAGGAGCGCCGCTCGTGATGCGCCTGTACGGGAAAGGCCGCATACTGCCCCGCGGCTCAGCCGAGTACGCGCACCTGCTGCAATCGGCGTTCGACGCTGTCGAAAGGCCGGGAGCGCGGCAAATCGTCATGCTCGACGTGGAGAGCGTCGGCACCTCGTGCGGCTACGGAGTGCCCCGATTCGACTACGTCGAGGAGCGTGACACGCTCACACGCTGGGCCGAGGCGAAGGGCGAAGCAGGCCTGCGTGAGTACTGGCAGAAAAAGAACGCCGTCAGCATCGACGGCTTCCCGACCGGCATGCCGGAGAACGAAGAATCGCCCGTGGCGTAAGGACACTGCTTATTTGCCTGGGCCGGTTTGCTCCAGGTATTCGATGTAGCCGAGCAGAGCGCCCCAGTGGTAGAACCGGTCGCTGTTCATCACGTCGTCGCCGGTTCCGGTGGTGGCGTTGTAGTTTTCGTGGACGTGGCCCTTGTCGCGCCACTCCTTCAGGAACAGATCGTACGACTTCTGCGCGAACTGGCGGCGGACATCGGCATCGTCGTAATTGCAGAGGCCGAGATAAACAAGGTAATTCATCGGTCCCCAGATGCGGCCACGCCAGTAGTTCTGGTCCTTGAATGCCGGGTCGTTCCGCTCGATCGAGGGAATGATCCACTCGCCCCAGAACTCCTGCGGGTTGAGCAGGTGCTTTTCCATCATCGTGCGCGCCTGCTCGGGCGTAGCCGCGTGAGCCAGCATCGGGTAGAAGTTCGTCGGCGACAGACGCCTGTTGAACTGGTCGGAGTGCAAGTCGCGATTGAGGAAGATGCCTTCCTGCGGATCCCACAGCGTGGCGAGTTTGGCGCGGTAACGAGCCCCGCGTGAAGCCAGTTCCCTCTCCTCCTCGGAATGCCCGAGTTCCTGCGCAATCTGCGCGAGCGCGTCGCAGTCGGCGATGTACATACTCATCAGCCCGACATCGGCGTATGCGAGCAGGTGGCTCTTCGGGTCGTACGTCGCATCGTCATACATCGGACTGTTGTCGAGGCCGGATTCGAGGATCGCGCCGGCGCGCGTCCCACGCGTATGGTCATCGAGGTTCTCGGGCTGATTCTCTCCATCACTGCCCCAGGCGAGATAGCCCTGGATCTGGCGGTGCTGATCCCACCAGCGGTTCCACCGCAGGAGCGGGTCAAACGCGTCCTGAAGAAACCAGCGATCGTGGAACCTGCGATAAAGGCCGAGGACAGTAATGGCTCCGACGGGAGGCTCGGAGCGGTCGGCACTCTTCCATCCCCCGGCACGGGCGTAATTGGCGACAAACCCTTCAGCGGTTTCTTCGCGGAGCGTCTCGAGCGCGTCGGCGTAGGCGAGATCGCGGTCGCCGATGCCGGCCATGGTCGCCGCGAAAAACGTGTCCCAGTCAAAGATGACATAGCCGCCCCAGGAGACGCTCCACACCCGGCTCACGGGTGAAACGACCCGAGCGTGGCTCGGTTCGTAGATGGTGTCCCAGCCCAGAGTGGTCTGGATGGCATCGACGATCGGCGCATTCGTGCCTGCGGCGGATACAGATTCGCGGTACCTCTGCTCGGCGCCGGCGATGAGGCTTTGGATCTCGGCAAGGCTGCGCTGCTGTCCGGTGCTGACGCCGACCGGCGCCGTCAGGTCAGCCGCAAAATATTTACCCTCGCCTGGCGGGTTGACGAGATCTGCGCCGGAGGCAGGCGCACCGCAGGTACAGAAGATCGCAACGCTGCCGGAGTCAGAGTGGCCCTGGATGGAATCCGTCTGAAGGACCACCGTGCCGGGCCGGTTCCACAGGTAGTCCATGCTGAAGATGACGGTTGGAGGAAGGGCGGACGAACCGCTTCCCGGCACCGGAGTGACGAGCAGCACGAGGTCGCGTCTTCCGGCATGCGCAGACTGCACGCGCCAGTTGTGCCCGCGCCAGGCAATGCGGAGGTCAGTGTAACTGCCGTCCCAGGCGTGCGGCCCCGGAGTGACCTCTTCGGCCCCGGGCGTGAGGCGGCCGATGAGCGCGTCCGGCAGGAAGGCATCGCCGCCCGCGGTGCTGTTGTGCTTCATGGCGATGTGAATCGCGAGGCCTTCCGGCAAAAGAACGTGGGTAGCAACACTGTTCACGTCCCAGGTGTTCCATCCCTGAGCGAGGCGTTGCTGCACCTGCCGATAGTCGGGAGATGCCGCCGGAACTGGTTGCCGATCGTGAGCAAGGCGCGAGGGAGAGGTCTTTTGAGCGAGCGCCGATCCCACGAGCGCGACACCGGAGAACATCACCAGCCAGCGGGTGCGATTGAGCATATTTTTCTACCGGACGGCATTGTAGTGCCGCGCGCCTTCAGACGCATTCTGCTCACTCGCCCGCGTTCGACACCCGTCCCGCAGCGGAGCGCTTCAGCGAATCCATCTTGTTCGTCCACAGCAGAAACCGCAGCAGATTGCCCTTCTCCTCCCACGCGAACCCGAGCACGTCCCGGGCGCGGAGTTCGTCCGCCTTCTTCCCCGAGTAGGTCTCAATGCGCCACTTCAGGTATTCGCTGCGCCACGGACGCAGCCGATGCCCTCTCGTCGCATTCCACAGAAAACGCACAGCCGCAAACATGCCGCTGGTCTCCCCTCCCGCGCGCAGTCCCGGATGGTGCGCTGTCATTGAGTATAGAAGCGCGGCAAACCAACTGCCTGCATGCGTCAGAATCGCCGATTCGTTCGCCCTGTACACCGCGGCCCGAGGTTCCCAAACAATGACATAGGAGGGAGTTAGTTGCCGATCTGAATGAATAACAAAAATAGTTACAGATATGCTTGCAATTTCGCGCAAGCTATGTCACTGTAACATCTGCACAGGAGAACGCCCGATGCAAAGCAAGACGCACAAATCGATGCGCAGGCTGCCGAAAGTCAATGACTTCGATAGCCGCCGGGCGTGGTATCTCACTTTTCGATAGCCTCTCCCGCGTCATCCTCCTGCGCACAAAGATTCACAATTTATTCCGCTGAGTGGCGAAGAAGTCGGTTACTTCGACTGTCAATCGATCCCCGCAAGGGACCGCCTTCGTCTGTTCCCTCAGCGGCTGATTCGCACCGGTGGCGACAGAGCAGAGTTACTTCTCTCGCCTGACAGGGCAGGGACGAGAACCCTGCCGG
>DATEPN010000168.1:0-6432 GCA_035273225.1 Acidobacteriaceae bacterium
TGCTGATCGTGGGAATCCTGGCCTGTTCGCTCCCTGCGCGACGAGCCACGCGTGTCGATCCCATGGCCGCTTTGCGCTGCGAGTAGAAACGCGGTTTTCCCCGCGCTTTATCCAGGGAAGACTCATTCTCCATGAGCGCCAACAGGGCAAGTCACTCATTAACCTCTTCTGGGCGAGTTGTCGGCAACTCGGACATTTGGCCGCCGCCGACCCGTTGTGTCCGCGTTGCCGGTCACTCGCCCGCGAGCGCACGGAAGCCATCGAAAAGGCATCCGTGGAAAGACAATGCTGCCCTGAGACGGATTCGCAGGCAGCGACCCACCCTGTCCGCCAACGGCAGGCGGACAAGGCTGGGGCCCCGGTGTCATGGCGCGGATTTGGCGATGCGGTTGGGCTGGGTTTCGGGGAATTTGGGTTGTTCGGGGATGGCGGCGCCGTCGGCGCGGGGGTCGGAGGCGCCGAAGTTCACCTTCGTCGCGCTGTTGTGGAGGACGGCCTGACCGCGGCCCATCGCGGTTGTGTATTCCTTGCGGATGTTGAGTTGATGGCCCATGTGGGTGAGGGTGTCGAGGGTGGTCTGGCCGACGCGGTTCTCGATGACAATGTGGCAGCCGAGGTGGCTGGAGACGGTGAAGCGGGGCTCTTCGAGGGCGGCCTGGATGTTCATGTGGTAGTCGGCGATGTTGGAGACGAACTGGGCGTGGGCGAGGGGCTGGTTCCAGCCGCCCATGATGCCGAAGCCGATGTGCTCGTCGCCGCGCTGCATGAAGGCGGGGATGATGGTGTGGAGCGGGCGCTTGTGTCCGGCGAGCGCGTTGGGTGAGGCCGGGTCGAGCGAGAACATGGCGCCGCGGTCCTGGAGAACGAATCCGAAGCCGGGGACAGTGATGCCGGAGCCGAATTCCTGAAAATTGCTCTGGATGAAGGAGAGGATGTTGCCGTCGCGGTCGACGACGGTGAGATAGGTGGTGTCGGTGCCGTGGAGCGCGCCGGGGGCGACCTCGCAGTTAGCTTTGTTCGGATCGATCAGTCTTGCGCGCTGGGAGGCGTAGTCCTTCGAGAGAAGTACGTCGACGGGGATTTTGGAGAAGCGCGGATCGCCGGCGTAACGACGGACGTCGGCGTAGGCGAGCTTCATGGCTTCGATGCGGGTGTGGAGTTCGGCGGGGCTGCGCGGGTCGGGCGCGGGTGCGGACTGCTCCATGATGTTGAGCATTTCGAGGGCGGCGATGCCATCGCCATTGGGCGGGAGTTCGTAGACGGTCCAGTCGCGGTATTTCGTGGAGATGGGGTCGACCCACTCGGCGGAGTACTGCGCCAGATCGTCGGCGGTCATGGTGCCGCCGAGGGCCTGGCTGGTTTTGAGGATGGCTTCGGCGATGGGGCCGCGGTAGAAAGCCTGCTCACCCTGGTCGGCGATGATCTCGAGGGCGCGGGCGAGATCGGGATTGCGGAAGATTTGTCCGGCTTCGGGGACTTTGCCGTCGGGGAGGAAGACGCGGCGGCTCTCGGCGTTGGCGTCGAGATTCGGAGAGGAGGCTTTCCAGTAATCATGGATCAACTCCGGCACGGGCACTCCGTGCTCGGCGTAGAAGATGGCGGGCTGGAAGAGCGCTGGCCAGGGGAGGCGTCCCCAGCGGTCGTGGAGCTTCGTCCAGCCATCGACCATGCCGGGGACGGTGACGGCGTCGATGCCGAACTGTGGCATAGCGGGGGGCATGGCGGTGTCGCCTTTGGCGCGGAGGTGCGCGAGGGTGAGCGCGGCGGGGGACCAGCCGCTGGCGTTCAGTCCGTAGAGGCGGCCGCTTTTCGCGTCCCAGTAGAGAGCGAAGAGGTCGCCGCCCATGCCGTTCATCATGGGCTCGGAGACGTTGAGAACGGCGTTGGCGGCGATGGCGGCGTCGATGGCAGAGCCGCCCTGCTCGAGGATGCGCGCTCCGGCCTGCGAGGCCTGAAGCCAGGAGGTGGCCACGATGCCGTACTGCGTGGAGACGACGGAGCGTCCGTACGAGCGGTCCTGCGCGGCGACGGATGCGGCGGTGAACATAGCCAGCAGTGTAATGAGGGCGTCGCGGAATGCGGCCAAGCGGCTGCCTCCTTGTTCGGGAGTCCACAGTACCAGAGAGCGCAGCGTGCATCGCAATGAGGAGAGACCGGTTGCGCGGGAGCACGCCACCTGACGCCCCGGCTTTACACCCTGGGGGAGGCTCAGTAGACTTGGAATTTCGGAGCCGAGGAGGGCGTGTGCCTTCATCAAGGTCGGCAGCGGTTATCCCGGAACCGGCTGCGCATCCCGCACTCCGGTCAGTCGGGGGTTCCCATGACGCGCGCATCTCGCGTGATGGGGCAGAGCATCCATAACGCGGTACACAGGAGATACGCATGGCATCTGGTGTGGAAGAGAAAGTTAAGCAGATCATCGTCGAGCAGCTGCAGGTCGACGAGGCCGAAGTCACACCCACCGCTTCGTTCCAGGAAGACCTGGGAGCCGACTCGCTCGACGTGGTCGAGCTGGTCATGCAGTTTGAAGAGGCCTTCGATCTGGAGATTCCGGATGAAGACGCCGAGAAGATCAAGACGGTGAAGGACGCCATCGATTACATCGACAAAAACGCGAAAGGCGGCAAGTAGCTTTGCAGCGTCGGGTGGTCGTCACAGGGCTCGGACTGGTGTGCGCGGTCGGCCACACCGCCCCCGAGGTCTGGAACAATCTGCTGGCGGGCAAGAGCGGGATGGCCACGATCACGCAGTTCGACACCACCGGTTTCCCCGTCACCTTTGCCGCCGAGGTGAAGAACTTCGATCCGCTGCAGTTTGTGGACAGGAAAGAAGCGCGCAAGATGGCGCGCTTTATCCACCTGGCGCTGGCGGCGACGGATGAGGCGCTGCGCGACTCGGGGCTGAAGATCACGCCGGAGAACGAGGAGAGCGTGGGGGTGTTTATCGGATCCGGGATCGGCGGATTCGACATCATCGAGCGCGAGCACAGCAACTACCTGAACGGCGGGCCCAGGAAGATTTCGCCGTTCTTTATTCCGGCGGCGATTATCAATCTGGCGGCGGGGCAGGTGAGCATCCGCTACGGGGCCAAGGGTCCGAACGAAGCGACGGCGACGGCGTGCACGACGAGCGCGCACTCGATCGGCGATGCGTACCGCATCGTGGAGCGCGGCGACGCCGACGTCATGATTGCGGGCGGATCGGAAGCAGCGGTGACGCCGATGGGCATCGGCGGATTCGCGGCGATGCGGGCGCTTTCGACGCGCAACGACGATCCGGAGCATGCGTGCCGGCCCTTCGATCGGGACCGCGACGGCTTTGTGGTGGGTGAGGGCGCGGGGATTCTGATCCTCGAGGAACTGGAGCACGCGCAGGCGCGCGGGGCGAAGATTCTGGCGGAGATTATCGGCTACGGGATGAGCGCCGACGCGCACCACATCACCGGCATGCCTGACGACGGTGACGGGTGCTTCCGGTCGATGCGGAACGCGCTGAGGAGCGCGAAGCTGGAGCCGCATCAGGTGGACTACGTGAACGCGCATGCGACCTCGACGCCGCTGGGCGACGTGACGGAGTCGAAGGCGATGCAGCGGTTCTTCGGCGAACACGCCACGAGCGGCAAGCTGATGATCAGCTCGACCAAGTCGATGACGGGTCATCTGCTGGGCGGCGCGGGCGGGCTGGAGGCGGGCATCACAATTCTGGCGCTCCAGAACCAGACGGCTCCGCCGACGGTGAATCTGGATAACGCCGATCCGGAGTGCGTGCTGAATTACGTGCCGAACCAGCCGCAGAAGGCGCCGATGAAGGTGGCGCTGTCTAACTCCTTCGGATTCGGCGGGACGAACGGGTCGCTGGTGTTCCGGCGCTGGGAGTAAGTGGCCGGCACAACTCGCGCGTCCGGCATAACTCCATTCCTGGTTATCCAAAAGTGATGCACCTTCGTGCATCGATACAACTTGTGTGCAGGTTACTACCCGCTATTGGTTGAATGAGATTCCGCGGGCTGATTGGTAGTCTGGCGATATTCCACGCAAGGAAAATGGAATGGCCCGGTTACCCCTGGAAGTTGTTGGTTCTTTCATCTCGGCCATCAATGGCCGGGATCTTTCTGCCCTGCGATCTCTCATGACAGAGGATCATGTGTTCATCGATGCCCGCGGCACGCGGTTTAGCGGCGCGCAGACGATGATCGATAACTGGCGAAACTTTTTCTACGCCTATCCCCAGTACTGGATTTCCATTGATTCAAACTTCGCCGGCGGAAGCCGCGTTGCGCTGTTCGGCACGGCCGGAGGCAAGTGGCGCGTCGACGGCAACGTGATTCCCGGATCGTGGGAGGTCACGGCCGCCTGGGTCGCCGAGGTGGAAAACGGGAAGGTCCGGCGCTGGAGCGTCTTCTGCGACACGGGCTGGGCGAGTCCGCCGCAGCCGAAGATGGAATCCTCAACGATGGCTCTGGTGGGGGCCTGAGGCTCGTCGGCTGAGGGTGCACTCAGGCGCCTGCTGCGCCTGTTGAGCAGCAGGCGCCGGAGTGAGGCTGTATGCTTGCGCAAAGGAATTTGCGCTCCGATGAAAATTCGCTTCCGCAGGCCTGCCGTCGTCCTCGGTTGTCTCGCTGCTGTTTCCGTATTTGCCCAGAACAAAGTGGCGCCGCAGCCATCGCTGGCTGAGCCGGCGATTTCTCCGGATGGACGGGAGATCGCGTTCGCCTCGGGCGGAGATATCTGGACGGTAGCGGCCAGCGGCGGCGAAGCGCATCTGCTGATTTCCGATCCGGCTACGGAGTCTCGCCCGGTGTATTCGCCGGATGGGAAGCAACTGGCGTTTGTTTCGACACGCACGGGCGGCGGAGATATCTATGTGCTGACCTTTGCGACGGGCGACTTACGCCGGCTGACCTACAGCGATCAGCTTGATGAACTGGACGGGTGGTCGCGCGACGGCCAGTGGATCTACTTCACGTCATCAGCGGATGATGTGGGGCGGTTGCCGGATGTGTTTCGCGTTTCGGCACAAGGTGGCACGCCGCTGGAGGTGAGCCGCGAGCGGTATCTGTCGGAATTTGAGAGCGCGCCATCGCCGGATGGCAGGACAGTAGCGCTGTGCACGAAGGGGATCAGCTTTGCACAGTGGTGGCGCAACGGGCATGCGCATATCGACGAGACGGAAGTCTGGCTGAAGCCGGTCGCGGATGGGCAGAAGGCGCGGGTGCTGATTCCGGCAGACGCGAAGCACGCGTGGCCGATGTGGTCGCCGGACGGGAAGACGCTCTACTTCATGAGCGACAAGAGCGGGGCGGAAAACATCTGGTCCGCGAGCGCCTCGGGTGGAGAGGCGAAGCAGATTACAAAGTTTGAGCGGGGGCGTGTGCTGTTTCCGACGATCAGCTACGACGGGAAGACGATTGTCTTCGAGCGCAACCTGACGATCTGGAAGCTGGACGTTGTGTCGGGCACGGCGGCAAAGGTTCCGATCGAACTGCGCGGGGTGCCGTCGGGGCCGGCTGTGCAGATGCGCCACGATCACAACTACGACGAGATGGCGCTTTCGCCGGACGGCAAGAAGCTGGCCGTCGTTGCGCATGGGGACATCTTCGCGGCGCCGGCCAAAGACGGCGGCGAAGCGCTGCGGGTGACACGGACGCCGGAACGCGAAGAGGACGTTCACTGGTCGCCGGATTCGAACCGCATCGTTTATGTGGCGGAACGCGGCGGGCATAACAATTTGTACGAATACGATTTCACGACGAACAAAGAGCGCGCGCTGACGACCGGCGATGAGGAGAACGAGAACCCAAGGTTTGCGCCGGACGGGAAGTCGATTGCGTACACGCACAATGACAAGGAGCTGCATCTGCTGTCGTTCGGCGAGAAGGATGCGGTGACGGACAAGCTGCTGGCGAAGGATGCCCTGGAGCGCCCGGAGCTGGAGTGGTCACCGAACAGCCAGTGGATCGTCTTTACGGCGCTGGGCGTGGATGGCTTCCGGAATCTGAAGGTGGTTCCGGCGGCAGGTGGAGAGGCGCGGCCGGTGTCGTTTCTGGCGAACGGTGAGACGGGAGGCCACATTGCGTGGTCGCCGGACGGGAAGTATCTGCTGTTCGAGACGGCGCAGCGCAGTGAAGATTTTGATCTGGCCCGGGTGGACCTGACGGCGCACGTGCCGAAGTTTCGCGAAGACGAGCTGAGCGATCTGTTCCACGCTCCGGGGACTCCGAACACCACGCCCAACAAGCCGCAGACGAAGCCGGGCGAGCCGGAGAAGCCAGCGGAGCCGCAGAAGGAGAGCGAGGGGAAAGCTGAAGCGAAGTCCGGAGCGGAGCAGCCAGCGGGCACCAAGGCAAAGAAGAACGAGCCGCTTGCGATTGCGTTCGACGGCATCCGCGAGCGGCTGACGCTGCTGCCGGTGGGGATGAGCGCGGTGCACCCG
>DATEPN010000169.1:0-4871 GCA_035273225.1 Acidobacteriaceae bacterium
GCCTCCGCCGCGCCGCTCACCTCGCCCTCACCATCCCGCAGCGGCTCCACGATCGCCGTCAGCTCCAGCTCCGCCTTCTCCACCCGCTCGAGCCCTGCCCGCAGCGCCGGAGCGCTGAACGCCAGCACCTTCGCCACTTCCACATCGCCCATCAGCGACACCGCATGAAACATCCGTACCACCCCATTCGGCCGGTACCCGCAGTCCAGCTTCAGCGGATCGCCCGCTCGCGTGTACTGCGCCGCCGGAATGCGCTTCCACATCAGATCCCACACCCCCGCGCGCTCAAAGCTCGACCGCATGCTGCGCACAATCGCCTGCCGCCCGCTCACCGCCTGGCGCGCCCGCTCCTTCCGCGGCTCCACATACAGCCGCATCAGCGCGTCCATCTCCGCCGCCATGTTCTCCGCGAGGCACCCCTTCGCCTCCGTCATCTGGATCAGATTCGAAAACGAATCCTCCATTACCTCGAGCAGCGGCTTTCCGCTCGTCTCCTGCTCCGTGAGCCGCTGCCGCATCTCCGCCTCCAGCGCCTCCAGCATGGCGATATCCGCATCCGGATCGGCGCACCGCACCCGCGCCCAGTCCCTGGTGAAGCGTACCGTTGAGCGCACCGCCCCCGCTCCGCCCTCCGCAGCCTCGCGCAGCACGACTCCGATATTCACGAACTCGTTCTTCACCGGATCCGGCACATACCGCACCAGGAAGAACTCACACTGCTGCCGCTCGCTCACATCACCCTTCCAGGAACGCTATCGTCCCACTTCTTCTCCACCAGCAGTATCCTTCTCACCTCTTCCGGCCTCCTTCCCCAATTCGGGAATGGCTGCCGCGACGACTCGCGAAAGCTCGTGATCAGATCCCGCACGCGGCCGCGTCGTTCCATCAGTTTCTCGACGAGCTGCTCCAGCAGCGCCACATCGTTTCCGTACCACTCCGGAGGAATCGTCTCGGCAATCGTCCACACCCTCTCCGCCGCGAGTGTCTCAATACGCGACAGCCATGGCTCGAAGTTCTCCCACCCCGTTACCTCCCGATACACCGCGTTCCGCGCGTACACGCCCCGCAGCGGAGCATCGACGAACCGCCACTCCCCCGCGTTGAAACAGAACCCCTGGTCGATGAACGTCGCGCGGTACCGCCTTTCCCTCCCTTTGCGATGAAAGATCGCCTGCCGGCCGTTCGCATTGCAGGTCCACTTGTCCAGCGCCAACGCTCCCGCGAATTCCTTCAGGTTCGGCACCTCCAGCAACTGCTCCTCCGGCAGATAATCCGCCACGTACCCCGGCATCAGGCCGCCCACCAGCTGCGACCCAAACTGCAGCCCCGCAACGCATCGCTCCCGGCGCCCGCCGATCTGCACCTCCAGCTCCGGCGTTCGTTCGATCAGCCACGCCGAAACCTCCACCACATCGCACTGCGGAACCGTCAGTTCGACGGCCGCGCCCAGCCGTGTCGCCAGCAGCTCATTCGCCAGAACGCGCAGGTGCTGCGGGTTGTTCTGGAACTTCACCACCCACGCATTCCCGTCCGACCCGAGCATCAGATGGCTCTGCGCTCCGCCCCGCATCTTTCGGATCTGCTGTACCGCGTGGACCGCCACAATTCCTCCGGAACTGCCATCCTACTGCACGTACCGCGCCCGCTTCCCCATCATCGCGAGTTCATTCCGCACCCGGACTGCAATCGCCATCGCCATCACGCAATCATCGTGCTCGCCCGCCCGCGCCTGCGCCTTTCCCCTCGCGTCCCGCACAAAGTTCCGGCACTGCAGCAGCAGCCGCTCGCTGTTGAACGACCGCGTCCGGCTCACCAGCGCGTCGCCCAGCAGCCCGATCATCTCCTTCCGGCTCTCGGAGTCGGTCAGCGCGCCTTCTTCGCCCTGGCCATCTCTGTAGCGCGGCTCATACCGGCATGCTCCCTGCAAATGCGCCAGCACCCCGGAGCCGTGATTATTCCGCTCCACCACCAGCAACGCATTCCGATACTCCGCCGCCAGCGCGGCCGCCGCCCGCGCCGTCTCCAGAACCGGCAGGTGCTCCTCCCACTCCGCACACTGCGCTCCCGTGTCCAGATCGACCACCTGCATCGCCGTGTAATCCCCGTTGATGCCGCCCCCCGCCGGATCCACCGCCACCAGATATCTCCGGCCCGGCTGCGGAGGCAGCCAGATCCGCATCGCCCCATTCCTGCGCGACGCAATCGGCGGCGGCACCTCCTTCAGTCTCTCCTCAATCACGTTTCTTTCGAACACACACTCTCCACTCGCGAGGAAGCATTCGTTCGCATCCTCCGCGTACTCCTGCATGGCCAGCCCGCGGAAGCCCGCGCGCACATTCCTTCGATAGGCAATCTGTCCCGCGGTCAGCCGGTGCTTCTCGATCAGCTCGCGCTCCCGCTCGTCCAGCGACTCCGGCGCCACCGTTGCACCCTCCACCGTGTACGCCTTCTCCATCCACCACGGAAAAAAGTGCTGCACCGTGCCCGTCTTCTCTGCCTCCTGCCATTCCTTCCAGAAGCAGCCCCCGGCTCCGTTCGGCGTCGATTCCATCGTGATCTCGCCCGCCGGCGACAGCGTTGCCAGCAATCCGTACAGCGTCTCCTCCGCCGGGCCCAGCCACCGCGCCACCTCCGTACAGTGCAGATTCGTGATCGTCAGCCCGCGCCCCGCATTCGTATCGCCCGCCGTCTCCACCAGGTACTCGCTGTCCAGCGCCGGAAAGGCGATCCGACGCCGGCTCGCCTTCACCCCCTTCAGCGCGCCCTCCCGAACCGCCGGCGGCAGATGATCCAGAAACCGGTGCACGATCCCGAAGATCTGCTCCGCCGCCTCCTGCGTATGCGCCACCAGCACCGTCACCGTCCCTGGCTGCGTGATCGTCTTCAAAAAGAACCGGCCCGCAATCCAGGTCGTCATGCCCATCTGCCGTGCCTTCAGAACAATGTTGCGTCGCCTCGCCTTCTCCTCGAACGCCTGCTGCGCCTCATTCGCTCGCAGCGGCTCAATGATTCCCATCCGGTTTCGAATACGGAGGAACTCCTGGACGCGGGCCAGCATCCTCGGCCAGCCCGCCTCATCCAGCTCTTTCCCAATCTGCTTCAGTTCCTCCAGCGAACCACACTTCTGATCCGCTGCCATCCCCGGCTCACTGCATCATGTATTCCATGGTCAGCTGCGCCGAGCCCGCGTTGGCCGTGCATCCGGCCCCCGCTGTCTGCACCCCCATGGACAGGTTGTGCCCCGCCGGAACCGTCACCCCGCTCACCGCATTGCGATAGCTGTACGTTCCCGACGCGAGCGTCACCGTCTTCAGCCACGTCGCCGCCGTGCTGTCATACACCCCGATCACCGGCCACGTGCTGCACCCCGCGGGAGCCGTCCCGACTGCGATATCCAGACGCGCCACGCTGATCCCCGCGCTTGGCGTCCAGATCGCCCCCATCGACGTGTTCAGCGAGGTCCCAAACGTCCCCGCGAACGACCCATACCATGTCATGTGCGGAGTCGCCGCCGCCGTCGCCGTGCTCCCCGCGACATACCAGTTGTAGTCCGGCCCGCACACCAGCGTCTGCGTCGAAGGCCCGCTCAGCACCAGCGTGCTGGCGCCCACGCCCTGCGTGTAAATCAGCTGCGAACTCGTCGTCGCCACCGTCACCGCGTTCGGCGACGTGTCCGACTTGATGATCGTGAGCTCCAGCCCCGTCGGTGCCGCGCGATCCGGCAGCGCCGTGTAGCAGCTGGGCAGCGTAATCGTCTGCGGTCCGCTGCTGGCATTCGCGATCACGTTCTTGTTCGCCGCCGTCAGCGTCAGCGTGGAAGCGGTATTCGTAACCGTGCTCAGCGCAATTCCCCCATTCGTGCGAATCGTCCCCTGATACGTCAGGTTGAAGAACGGATTCACCCCCGAGAAGTGCGCCTGAAACGCGTCTCCCTGGTACCCGGTGTACAACTGCGCCGAATACGCGGGATAACTCGCCGCTGAAGCCACCGGTGTCGACCACACCCGCGGCACCGCCCCGCTCGGATCGTTGATATTCGCGCCGCCGCTCGAAAAGCCCGTCGTATTCGCCGGCTCCAGCGCCTGATAGTAGTTGCCGCACCCCGTCAGGTGATGCACGCTGGCATACGTCGGCGGATTCCCCGACGCCCCCGCATACGTGATCCAGTTCACCCCTGGAGCCATCTCCAGGCAGTCCACATCCGCGATCAGCAGATTGTTGCTCACACCCGCCGCCACAGTCGCCAGATTCGCGCTCGGAAAGCTCGTCACCTCCGGCCACTGGATGTGACCGCCGTGAATCTCGACGCCGTTCGCCCCGATGTAGAAGCCCGCCGTCGCCGGACTGTCCACATACGTATCCGTCCACACGCTGCCTCCGCCCCCCACGTCGTAGATCACGTAATTGGTTGCGTAGGACGCGTTCGCCGCCGAACCCAAGCTGGCATTGTTCGCGCACGGCGCCGTCGTGCAGGTGTACGGGTAGCCGAAGCCATGGACGAGATACCCCGTGTTCCCCGTCCCCTCGTTGTAAACCGCGGCCGTCAGCGCATTCCGCACCGTCACCCCATGCAGTTCGCTGTCCATCGCCGTTTTTTCGAGATGAACTCCATACGCCGGCCGGTTCGCCGGCGTAAACGCCGCACTCGAGTAGCTCACCGTCACATTGCGAACGAGAAAACTCGCCTGATGCCCCGCGCTCGTGTCCTCCTCGCCCAGCACCACGCCGTCCGCCGTCGTGTCGTTGACCGTGACGTTATCGATGAGGAGCCCGCGGAACCACTGCAGCTCAAAGCCATGCGTCGCATGTCCCGCCGCGAGCACATTGAAATCCTTAAACGTGCACCCCTGCGCCTGATTCGCATTGCCCAG
>DATEPN010000170.1:0-2121 GCA_035273225.1 Acidobacteriaceae bacterium
TGCTGCTGTTTCCGATTTTTATTCCGGCGCTGCTGGGGATGGTGCTGTCGTCGTCAGCGATTCTGACGGGGGAAGGGAATGCGGTGTTGTGGATCAAGGTGCTGGGGGCGTATGACGTGGTGTATACGACGCTCAGCATGATGCTGTTTGAGGTGATTTTGCACGCGGAGTGAGGACTGGCCGTCCAGGCGGATCGCCTTCGGCGTTCCACACGACGGCCGTATGCGAATAAGGATCTCGGCGAGTCTTACCAGGAGCCGGAGTGGTGGTGATGGAGGACGTGAGCGGCGGAGAAGGCGATGATCCAGAGTCCGACGACAACGCTGCCGACGGTGATGATCCAGTTACGGGCGGGGCGGTCGTGGGCTCCGAGGGCCGAGGTCTTGCGGATGCCGAACATCTGTCCGCCAAGGCCGATGGCCATGAGGAGCGCGCCGAGAGCGAGGGTGAACCATGCCATGGGTTACCTATGTACCGTATTGGATGCAGGGTTGGGAAGAGGAAATTCGGGCGAATTGGTCGGGTATCCAGGAAGGCGCGTAAGGCGCTGAAAAGACAGGCGGAGCGGTTCCGCAGCACGGGAAGGGCCGAGATTTCGGCACGAGGCAGAGGATGAAGGCATTACGGGCGGTTTGGCTGCTGGCGACGCTGGCGGTCCTGGCGGAGGGGTTCCGGGTGGCGCTGTTTGTGGTGCCGCCGGACGCGCAGCAGGGCGACGTTTTCAGGATCTTCTTCTATCACTTTCCCTCCTGGATCGGGATGGGGCTGTTCTTCGCTATCAACCTGGCGTGCTCGCTGATCTACCTGGCGGTGCGGAACAAGAATCAGGGGCTGGCGCTGAAGTCGGACGCGCTGGCGGTGGCGTCGGCGGAGATCGGGGTGGTCTATTGCCTGATCGGGCTGGTGACCGGGTCGCTGTGGGGACGCGCGGTGTGGGGGATCTGGTGGACGTGGGATGCGCGGCTGACATCGACGCTGGTGCTGTGGCTGATCTATGTGGCGTATCTGCTGCTGCGGCGGTTTGCGGCGGGTCCGCAGATGCGGACACTGGCGGCGGTGATGGCGATCTTCGGGTATCTGGATGTGCCGCTGGTCTACATGTCCACGCGGTGGTGGCGGACGCAGCATCCGGCGCCCGTGTTTGGCGGCGGCCAAGGTTCGGGCGTCGCTCACGTGATGATGCCGGCGGTGTGGTGGAACCTGGCGGGATGGGTGATGTGGGGGATCTTTGTGGCGAGCCTGCGGTATGTCTCGGAGTATCGCGCGCAAAAGGCCGAGCAGGATGAGGCGCTGCGGATGCTGGACGTGCAGCAACAGGAACTGAGCGGGGCGAGGGGATAGCGATGGATATGGGACACACGCATCTGGTGGCGGCGTACGCGGTGACGATTGGGATTCATGTGGTGTACTTCGCGTATGTGGCGGTGAAGTACAGGGCGGCGAAGAAGTAGCGGACAGCTCTTAGCTGTTAGCTCTTAGCCTTTAGCAAAACCGGTGAGAAATCGGGTTCGCAAGTGACGTTTCCGCGCTGGGGAAGTCTCTTTTTCTCGTGTGGGGTTCTATGGCACACGGGCGGCTGCAGTACCGGAGAAGCCGCGGGAGACGATACATTAAAGTCATGCGTGGATTGCACAAGATCTTTGTTCTGGGCATTGCTGTGTTCGTCCTGGCAGCCGGCGCGTATGCGCAGCAGGACGTGATTCATCCGAAAGACACTTCGGCGCTGCATCCGCCGGCGGGGTCGAAGGCGGCGATCGTGGAGTTCGCCGATCTGGAGTGTCCGATGTGCGGGCACGACAATCCGATCATCATGCAGGCGGTGGAGCATTACCATGTTGCCTGGGTGCGGCATGATTTCCCGCTGCCGCAGCACAACTGGAGCTTCCAGGCCGCGGTGAATGCGCGCTGGTTCGATACGAAATCGAAACAGCTGGGCAATGACTATCGCAACGCCGTGTTTGCGAACCAGGCGAACATCGAAACGAAGGACGATCTGCAGCGGTTCACGCAGAAATTCGCGCAGCAGCACGGGGTGGCGCTCCCGTTCGTGATGGATCCGCAGGGCAAGCTGACGGCCGAGGTGAAGGCCGATGCGGCGCTGGCCGAGCGGATGGGCGTGCA
>DATEPN010000171.1:0-2280 GCA_035273225.1 Acidobacteriaceae bacterium
ACACCCTCGAGCACCGCCGCAACCCGCTCCAGCCCCATGCCCGTGTCAATCGACGGCTTCGGCAGCAGGTTCAGCTCGCCCTGCGCGTTGCGGTCGAACTGCATGAAGACCAGATTCCAGATCTCCACGTACCGCGCATCATCCTGGCCAAAGGGCTTGTCGATGCCCGGTGTCCCGGCGGCCTCGAGTCCCATGTCATAAAAAATCTCCGAGCACGGACCGCACGGGCCCGTATCGCCCATCTGCCAGAAGTTGTCCTTCATGCCGTACTCGTGGATGCGCTCCGCCGGCACACCCTGTCCGAGCCACAGGTTGTAGGCCTCCTCGTCGCGCGGCACGCCGTTCTCGCCCTTGAAGATCGTTACGTACAGGCGATCCTTCGGTATGCCGAACCACTCCGGCGACGTCACCAGCTCCCAGGCGTAGGCAATCGCGTCTTTCTTGAAGTAGTCGCCGAAGCTGAAATTCCCCAGCATCTCGAAAAACGTGTGGTGCCGCCGCGTGAAGCCGACGTTCTCGAGGTCGTTGTGCTTGCCGCCCGCGCGCACGCACTTCTGCGACGTCGTCGCGCGCGAGTAGTCGCGGCGCTCAAGCCCAAGAAAGACGTCCTTGAACTGGTTCATCCCCGCGTTCGTGAAGAGCAGCGTTGGGTCGTTCGCGGGAACCAGCGAAGAAGAATGAACGCGGCGATGGCCCTTGGTTTCGAAGAAGCGCAGGAACGCTTCGCGGATCGCGGAGCCGCTCCACTGGCCGTTTTTCGTGCTGGAAGGCATACTCTCCTGAGTTTACCGGAGGAGCCTGCCACGAAAGTCGCACGCCCTCCCAAATGGCTCCCAATCATCGGGTCCCGCTGCTAGACTCATCCCGCACTGTAAAGCGCTGCCCCCACGGCGTCTTGTATCCCCATCCCTTCAAGGGCCCAGGAGAATCCTCAATGGCGACTGCAACCCATACTGCGACCTCAGCTCAGGTAACCCCCGACCGCCTCATGCAAATGGCCTGGGGCTACGCCGCGCCGCTCATTCTGGAAGCGGCCATCAAGCACGGCGTCTTCGACGCCCTCGACAGCGGGCCGAAGAATATCTGGGAGGTCGAGAAAGCGACCGGCGCCTCCGTCCGCGGCCTCACCGCGATCATGAACGTGCTCGTCGGGATGCAATTCCTGGCCGTCGATGACGAGGGCCGCTACACCCTGACCCCGGAAAGCTCCACGTTCCTGGTCCGCAGCAAACCCAGCTTCATGGGCGGCCTGATCCGCCACACCAGCGAGCACCTCGTCCCGCGCTGGCTGCACCTCAACGAGGTCGTCGCCACCGGCAAGCCGGTCGTCGCCGTCAATCAGGAGAAGACCGGCGGCGAGTTCTTCCACGACTTCGTCACCGACATCTTCCCCATGAGCTATCCCGCCGCCCAATATCTGGCCGGGGAGATGAATTTCGGCCAATCCGGCGACCCGGTGCGCGTCCTCGATCTCGCCGCAGGATCCGGCGTCTGGGGCATCGCGCAGGCCCAGGCGTCACCCCGCGTCCAGGTGACGGCGGTCGACTGGCCGGAGGTCATCCCCGTAACCCAGAAGACCGTAGCTCGCTTTGGATTCGCCGATCGCTTCTCTTACGTCGAGGGCGATCTGCACGATGCGGATTTCGGCACCGGGTATCAGCTCGCTACGCTGGGTCACATTCTGCACAGCGAGGGCGAGGCCCTGAGCCGCAAGCTGCTGGCAAAAGCCCACGCCGCGCTCGCCAGCGGCGGCACGATTGCAGTCGCCGAGTTCCTCGTCAATCAGGAGCACACCGGCCCCATGGTCGGTCTTATCTTCGCCGTGAACATGCTGGTCAACACCGAAAACGGCACCACCTGGTCCTTTGAGGAGATTCGCAACTGGCTGGAAGAGGCAGGATTCGTCAACGCGCGGACGATCCCCTCGCCAGGGCACTCGCCGCTGATTCTCGCCACGAAGCGATAATCACAGGGGGGTAACAGGTCGCCTGTTACCCCCCCCCTAAAATCCTTTTGTATTCAAACACATACCAGGTAGAACCCCCCTCATTTTGAGAGGCTCACTACCGGTGTGCAGCGGCAACCGCCGGCGCCACGACCCGTCGTCTGGCGGGCGACAAAAGCCGCATCGTAATCGCTATCGCCGGGATCAGAAACACGCACGACCCCATCACCCACATAAAAGCGCCGGCGGCGATCTGGTCGTTCAGCGCGCTCAGGCCGAAGGGCCTCGCGATCGCTCCGTAGCTGGGATAGAGCAGCCGCCCCGAAAAGCACAGC
>DATEPN010000172.1:0-3347 GCA_035273225.1 Acidobacteriaceae bacterium
GCGCCGCGCAGCTTGAAGCTGCCGATGGGCTGGAGACCTTCGGCTTTGACGTAGACCTCGGCGTCCAGGCCGGGGACGAAGAGCCGGACCAGCGGGGTGCGTGCGGCGACTCCGAGGATGCGGGTCTGGGCTTCCTGGAACGCGGCGAGGGTGAGGAGCCGGGGTGTGGTGGCGGTCGTCATGGTCGGGGCTCAGCGCTCAGTTTAGACCAATGCCGGGAGGGGGTCCCCCCGGGGGCAGCTCCCCTGAAGCTGTACAGGCAATTCGTTATCCCCACGCAGGTGCCACCATGAGAAACGGCGCCACAAGGCGGCCGCGTGTAACTTCCCACTCTAAGTTCAGGATATCTGGTTCGGAGGAATTTATACCAGAGTTATTGGGGTGAAACCTGTCTCGAATTTGAGAGAAAGGCTTGACACAAAGTGCGCAGCCCGATCGAATCGCGAGACAGCTAGTGTTCCGCTCATGAAAGCGACATTCCGCTGCGAATGGAAACGGGCCTCCATTCGTGCCATTCTCAGCCTGCAATCCTGTCGTGTCCTTCAGGTCGGGACTTTCCCCTGCACATTCGAGATAACTGCGCGGGCCAGGAAGTATTGGTATGCTTTGCGGCTCGACGTGGGTTCTTCTGCGCGGAATCGAATCGGGTATCGGCGCGTTCCGGATTGGCTGGCTTCGATGGGCAGCGATGAGCGGTTCGATTTCGAGTTCGTACCTGCTGGTGCGGGATTGATTCGCTGCTCCCGGCAACCATTGCGCTTCAATCAGTTCACGTTTTTCAACCTGTAACTCCGGCCCCACACCAGAGGACACACTTATGAAACTCCGATTTTTGTCAGCCGCGACGCTCGCGGCCGTGGCCGCTCTGTACGGCAGTGCAGCAGCAGCCGAGTGCAGCAACGCAACCCTGGACGGACAATACGCGTTCACTGTCCGGGGAGAAAGCATGACTCCGAACGGACTCAGCATCACGAATGGGGTGGCGATGACCCGATTCGACGGCGCCGGTCACCTCACGCAAGTGGATTTCGTCCTGGACAATGGCCTGCCGAGCCCAGGCCCCGTCAACGCTGCGGGATTTCACAACCATGAAACGGGAAGCTACTCGGTGAATTCGGATTGCACGGGCCGGGCAGAAATCGATGGTCCGGCGCCGCCGGGGCTGGCACGAGGCGTCGTGATTCAGCTGATGTTCGTTCTGTCGAACCACGGTCGCGCTATCCACACGGTGGTTGTGGGCATCACGCCGCCCGGCGCGCCCGGTCCGGTCCCTACGTCAGTCCACAGCGACGGTTACAAAGTTGGTGGGGAGGGAGATGGGGAGGGGGATTGAGCTGCGCCCATCTATCGCCACATGACGGATCGCCAGCTCATCGCGATCTGGAATATCTGAGCGCGGTGCCATGCAACGCCCACAACGACACACTTGAAGCGATGTATCCGTGGCTGAAGATTATTGCTGGCGGATGACCGGCGGAGGCTGGGAGACGTGGGTCTCCCAGCGCTTCCTTGCCTAATTCGTTCGATTCAGAGCCCGGAAGGACGCCGAATTTAGCCGAAGGGAACGACGCGTTTGGCGGCAGTGGCGAGGTTCTGCGCGGAATCCACGACATCGCCGACGGCCTCTCTGCCCTTCTTGTAGTACTTGGCGGCGCGGTCGCCCACGTCGCCGGCGGATTTGCGGACGTAGTCGCTGGCGTCTTCGTATTTGCGGCGAATCTGCCGCCGGGTCCGCTCACCGGTTTGGGGAGCGTAGATGAGGGCCAAAATTGCTCCAGCGGCAACTCCAACGCCAAATGCTGCCCAAAATTTTCCCATGCTCATCCCTTTCTGCTGCCAGTTGAAGTAGCACTTCTTCAGTCTGATACGGCTGATGGATCGATGGTTGCGCATTTTGGTGCGAAATACAAAAGCCGGACCGCAAAAAGGCCCGGCTTTTCGATGGTGCGAATGCGGAATGGTTACTTCTTTTCGCTCAACTGCCGCGCCTGAAGGGTGACCAGTTCGCTGAGGTCCTGCTTTTCGAGGCCGTGAACGCTCTTGTTGAACTCGTCGACCTTGCTGGACCAGTTCATGGAGCAGAACTTAGGGCCGCACATCGAGCAGAAGGCGGCTTCCTTGTAGTAGTCATCGGGCAGGGTTTCGTCATGCATGGAGCGGGCCGTTTCGGGGTCGAGCGAGAGGGCGAACTGCTTCTCCCAGTCGAAGGTGTAGCGGGCGTAGCTGATGGCGTCGTCGCGATCGCGGGCGCCGGGGCGGTGGCGGGCGATGTCGGCGGCGTGGGCGGCGATCTTGTAGGCGATCATGCCGTCCTTGACGTCCTTTTCGTTGGGCAGGCCGAGGTGCTCCTTGGGCGTGACATAGCAGAGCATGGAGGCGCCGTGCCAGCCGATCAACGCCGCGCCGATGGCTGAGGTGATGTGGTCGTAGCCAGGGGCGATGTCGGTGACGAGGGGGCCGAGGGTGTAGAAGGGAGCGCCGAAGCAGTACTCGACTTCCTTGTCGACCTGCTCTTTGATCTTGTCGAGCGGGACGTGGCCGGGACCTTCGATCATGACCTGGACGTCGGATTCCCAGGCTTTGGCGGTGAGTTCGCCGAGGGTTTTGAGTTCAGAAAACTGCGCTTCGTCGGAGGCGTCGGCGACCGAGCCCGGACGGAGTCCGTCGCCCAGGGAGAAGCTGACGTCGTACTTCGCCATGACTTTGACGATGCGGTCGAAGTGCTCGTACAGGAAGTTCTGCTTGTGGTGGTGGGTCATCCACTGGGCGAGGATGGCGCCGCCGCGGCTGACGATGCCGGTAATGCGGTTCGAGACCAGCGGCAGGTACTGAATCAGCACGCCGGCGTGGATGGTCATGTAGTCGACGCCCTGCTCGCACTGCTCGACCACGGTGTCCCGGAACACCTCCCAGGTGAGTGCAGACGCGTCGCCGTCGACCTTCTCCAGGGCCTGGTAGATCGGCACCGTCCCGATCGGCACGGGGGAGTTGCGCAGGATCCACTCGCGGGTCGTGTGGATGTCGTCGCCGGTGGAGAGGTCCATGACCGTGTCCGCGCCCCAGGTCACCGCCCAGGTGAGCTTGTCGACCTCCTCGGCGATGGAGCTCGTCACCGCCGAGTTGCCGATGTTGGCGTTGATCTTCACCAGGAAGTTCCGCCCGATGATCATGGGCTCGATCTCCGGGTGGTTGACGTTCGCCGGCAGCACCGCGCGGCCCGCCGCGATCTCCTCACGGACCACTTCGGGAGAGACGTTCTCCCGGATGGCCACGTACTCCATCTCGGGCGTGATCTCGCCCCGGCGCGCATAGGCGAGCTGCGTCACCGCCTGGCCGTCCCGCCCCCG
>DATEPN010000173.1:0-2679 GCA_035273225.1 Acidobacteriaceae bacterium
TCGCTTCATCCTGCCTTCGATGATTTTGTGGAAGCGGTCGGGATTGCCGGGAGAGGCAATTTCCAGCGTGACGGTCATGTGCGCGGGCTGCGCGAGGTCGTAGGTGAGGCGGTAACGCGCCTGGCCGGGTGCGGCGTCTCCAAGGAAGACGGCTCGTCGGGCGGCGGAGGTCACGGTGTAGTGGATGACGTGGCCTTCGTTATCCGTATAGAACGCGCGCACCTGGTGCAGGACCGCATCGGGATAAATCACCATCAGGTCGTCGTGGGCGATGGCGGGGTGGCCGTCGGCGGCGGGATATTCGGCGTGGTTGCGGCGGACGAGGACCTTGTTCTGCAGATCGGGCTCGAAGGAGCACGATCCGGCGCCGGCCTGTTGGGTCTCCGCGGTGCCCTCGCCGACCCATTGGCCGACCAGAAAGTGCAGAGGCTCCAGGCTGGCGGCCGGAGGCTGCTGCGCGACGGCCATGCGGCAGGCGAGGGCTGCCAGAACAAGCAGACAGGTTCTCTTCACGTTGAATCTCCTTGACCGGAGAATTGTGACAGAGATGGGGCTTGCGCTGGTGTTCACTCCTCTGCTATTGACTCTTGGGTTAATTCCCTGCTCTGTCTCCTGTGAATTCAGCGGCTTACCTCGATGCACCCTTTTTTCCCGCTATGTTCCTGGCTTCGTCGGGGCGCCTGGGCGGGGTTCGATGACGATCTCGCCCAGCATGTCTTTGTGTCCTTTGCCGCAGAGGATCGAGCAGCGCATGGGATAGGTGCCGGGTGTCTGGGCGAGGAAGCGGATAGCGGCGGGCTTGCCGGGCTGGACGGGTTCGTTGATGTCGAGGCCGCGGACGCCGAGTCCGTGTTCGACGTCGGCGGTGGAGACGACTAGTTCGACCCGCGCGCCCTGGGGCACGGTGATGCGGCTGGGCTCGATGGCCCACTTTTTCATGACGACCTTGATCACCGTATCGGGCGGGCCGGAGTAGGTGGGCGTGCGTTTGCAGCCGGAGAGCAGCAGCGGCAGGAGGAGCAGCGCGAGACAGAGATGCCGTCCCATGTCTCCGAGACAAGGAGATCCAGGGCACCCGTAAAGCGCCCTCTTTGCCGTCATCCGACCGCGGCATTTAGAATGAGGAGTGAAGCAAGAGACCCCGGCGTCCCCTGAAATTCTGAAGCCAATCATGTCCTCTTCCATCCAATCACAGGGAACGGCTGAAGTTCACCCTGACGTGCTTCTTGTCGAGAAGGCGCGGCAGGGCGATATGCAGGCGTTCGAAAAGCTGGTGCGGCAGTACGAGCGCCAGGTGTTTCGGATCGCCCAGCACATCGTCCAGAACCGCGAAGACGCAGAAGACGTGGTGCAGGATGCGTTCCTGAAAGCCTTCGAGAAGCTGGACCAGTTCCAGGGGAACTCGAAGTTTTATACCTGGCTGGTGCGCATCGCGGTGAACGAAGCGCTGATGCGGCTGAGGAAGCGCCGGACGGGCAGGATGGTGTCGATCGACGAGGACGTCGCGACTGAGGAAGGCTCGATGCCGCGCGATCTGGCCGACTGGAGCCCCGATCCGGAGTCGATGTACGGCCAGTCAGAAATGGCGGATATCCTGCGCAAGACCATACAGGGATTACCGCCGGGATTCAGGGTGGTGTTTGTGTTGCGCGATGTGGAGGGCTTGTCGACTGAAGAGACGGCGGAGAGCCTGGGCCTGAGTATTCCGGCGGTGAAGTCGCGGCTGCTGCGGGCGCGGTTGCAATTGCGCGAACGGCTGGCGCGCTACTTCAAAAAGCGGGACAGCCGATCGTCCCAGGATGGTGCGAAGTGACCTGCACGGAATTTTTGGCTCAGCTCGATGACATGCTCGATCAGGATGTGGCGATTCCGCTGCGGGCCGATCTGCAGGAGCATCTGCGCTGCTGCGAACATTGCGAGATCACGCTGAACACGACGCGCAAGACGATCCAGATCTACCGCAGCCATGAGCTGTACGAACTGCCCGATAGCCTGCGGGAGCGGCTGCACACGGCGATTATGGCGAAGTGCAGGAAGTGCTGAAAGCCAGGGTGTAGGGGATAGGGTTTAGGGTGTAGGGATTTAAGGGGAGGCGCGGTGGCGCTTCCCTTTTGTATTTGAGGGGCCGAGGCTGCGCTGCTGACCCGAATGGGGCATCCGGAGGGTTTTCGGCGGACCGTAGAATGGCGGCATGGCCCCCGCCGCAGTCGATTCGCCCAGGCGCCGCACCGATGTTGCTGAGGTGCTGATCGTGGTGGCGTGCGGGCTGACGGCGTTTTTCGGAGCCATCTTCATTCCCGCGGCGGCGACGCATTCTCCAGGATTTCGTGATTACCTGCTCTACTGGGCAACCGCCCAGCAAGTGGTCCATCACGCAAATCCTTATGACCCGGTCGCGCTGGGCGCGCTGGAGAGTGCCTGGGGACAGCACACGCTGGGGTACATGCGGAACCTGCCGTTTTCGCTGCCGCTGGTATGGCCGCTGGGGCTCGTTGGAGCGAAGCTCGGCGGGGTGCTGTGGACGGTGGTGCTGGTTGCAGCCCTGGCCGGTGCGGTGCGGCTCAGCTGGCTGGCCGTGCGCGCGCCGGGTGGCAACATGGCCTGGCTGGGATTTCTTTCGCCGCTGGCCATGAACGTCATCATTGCCGGGCAGCTGTCGTTGTTCTCGCTCCTGGGGCT
>DATEPN010000174.1:0-2849 GCA_035273225.1 Acidobacteriaceae bacterium
CGCATCGGCCAGCTGCGGACGATGGAGCGGTCCGCGAGGGCGCGCTCGACTAAAGCCTCCGTGGCGTCGCGCATGCGCAGGCCGATGGCGTACAGCGAGGCGAGCAGATCCTGCGACTGCACGGCGCCGAACCAGCGCACCACTTCGGCGGGGGTGGTGAAGGAAGGCTGCGTGAGCCGCTGATGGTCGAGCCGCAGCCTTGCGATATCGGAGAGTTTCATCGTTTCAGTGCGCGCTCGACGCCTGTGGGGTGAGCGTAGGCTGTGGCGTGATCTCGATGTAGTCGATCGGCGCGGGTTCGCCGTCCTCGGGAGCGCCTTCGATGGTGAGCACGTCGCCGGGGCGCAGCGGCACACCCTGCAGCGTGTAGCGCGTGGAGGTGTCTCCATTGGGCGCTTCGCCGGGCAGCGTGTTGTCAGCGGTCCAGGTGGCGATGGTCTGCTGGTTGAGGAGCAGGTGGAAGGTCGAGTTGCCGCGCATGTAGTCGAAATACTGCACCGCAACGTTGTACCAGCCTGCGGGGCGGTTGAGGTGCGCGGCCGCTGTGCAGGCTGTGCGATCGCTGCAGACGAAGGCCTTGCCGCCCGACGCCGTCTCCCACGGGTTCACCTCGACCGGCGTGTAGCCGTTGAGCTGCATCTGCGATGCGGTGATGCGGTTCGGGTCGTGATCGACGCGGCCCTGCGCGTCGCGGATGCCGGACAGCTGCGCAAACCAGCGGTTGATCGCGTCGCGCCACACGATGGCGTGTCCGGCCTGGTATTCCAGCAGATCGAGGATTTTGTTATAGCGCTGTTCGTCGACGAGGCCGTCGAGACTCTTCCACTCCTGCACCTGATGCGACGCTTCCTGCGCGCCCTGGTAGTGCAGGTCGTAGATGGTCTGGATGACGGTCTTGCCGGTGTGCAGCTTGTACGTGTACGGCACGTGATGCATGAAGAGGAGCAAATTGTCCGGGCAGGTCTGGAGCGAGTCGTACAGGTGCGCGACCTGCGGCGGGTACTGGCCGATGTAGCCGGTGCCGGTAGCGACGGTGCGATCCATGCCAACGCCGTTGCGGTCGGCGCGGATCCACTGGCCCCAGCCGTTGTTCTCCTGCGACTGCGGAGCGGGGCCGTAGTGCGGGCCGGTGATGTTCGTCAGCGTCTGCAGGCCGAGCGGGCCGGTGTAGTGCTCGTACATGGGCCAGGAGGCCATCAGCATCTGCGTGATGGTCGAGACGACCTTCGCATCGTTGTTGAAGGTTAGGCGCGTCCAGTCGCCGGCAATGGTTTCGGCGGTGGTGTTTGGGTTCCAGGCAAGCCGGCCAAAGCCGTAGAGGTTGGCCAGCGCCATCGGATGCGCCATCCAGTTGGTGTCGAGGCCCACGTTGGCGACGCCCGCGTATCCGCTGAGCGAACGATGAAAGGTTTTGCCGTCGACGATGTCTTTCAGGGGCGTGGAGCGGTTCTCCGCATGCAGGTCGAAGTCGAGGTACGTCTGCCACTGCGCGGGCAGGAAGACCAGGTGCCGTGCCTGCCCCATGTATTCCTGCGTGACCTGCAGTTCAATTGCGGTGTTCGTCTGGTGCAGACCGGCGAAGAGCGGCGAGACGGGCTCACGCACCTGAAAGTCGATGGGGCCATTCTTGATCAGGACGACGACATTGTCGGCAAATTTGCCGTCGAGCGGATGGAAGATGTCGTACGCGGCGCGGGCGCGGTCGGCCTTCAGATCATGGAAGTCAAGGTGATGGTTGTAGACGAAGGCGCGGTAGAGGACGATCCCCCCGTGCGGTTTCAGCGCGGCGGCGAGCATGTTCGCCGCATCGGCGGGAGTGCGGCCGTAGCGGGACGGCCCGGGCTGGCCTTCCGAGTCGGCTTTGACGACGAATCCGGCGAGGTCGGGAATGGCGGCGTACAGCTCATCGACGCGAGCGCGCCACCATGCCGCGACTTTCGGGTCGCCGGGATCAAAGGTGTCCATGTGGCCGATGTCCTGCGGAGCGTTGATCGGCACGGAGATGGAGACGCGCACGCCCCAGGGACGAAACGCATCGGCGATGCGCGCCACGCCGCCGATCAGCTCCGGCGTGAGGATGCGCGGGTCGGCGTTGACATTGTTCACCGTGCATCCGTTGATGCCAACGGAGGCGAGCAGGCGTCCGTAGTCGCTGACGCGGCTGAGGTCCTCGCGCACTGATCCGTTATCGAAGAAGATGGAGCGCCCGCCGTAGCCGCGCTCGATGCGGCCGTTCAGGTTGTCCCACTGATTGACCCAGCGAATGGGCGCGGCGGGCGACTCGGTTCCCTGCAGTTCGGCGAAGCTCAGGCCACGCGCCATGCCGGAGAGCACGTGAAAGACGCCATAGAGCACGCCGGGGGCATCGGCGCCGGCGATGATCCAGTCGGTGCGGCCGCGGACGGAAACCGTGCTGATGGAAAAGCCTTCCGGCCGGAGCGCGAGCGGGTGAAACTCCGGCATGGCGGTGCGGATTTGGTCCGTCGTCCCGAGAACCCAGGCACTCGAGTCGGGAAGCTGCTTCTCGACGCGCAGCGTGCGGTCGAGCATGGAGCGCACACCGCGCATCAGCTCGGATTGCGCTTTGATGGCAAGGGACGATTGGTCGAGGTTCACGACTGCGGCGGGCATCGTCTGATACTCAGCCGCCGCGTTCGTGTGGAGGGGCGGCGCATAGCGCAGCCATCCCTGCGAACCATCTTCGGCAGAGGCTGCGCAGCCACCGCCGATCATGACGAGAAGGAGAAAGACGAGGCCGCAGCGTTGCAAGCGCATGGCATCAGCTATCATCGCAGGCTTTCTCCCAAAGCTGTACCGCGCCCTGCGTCTGCGGCCTCCTGCTCGCAAAG
>DATEPN010000175.1:0-8461 GCA_035273225.1 Acidobacteriaceae bacterium
TGGGGGATGCGGGAGGGTTCGCCGATCCGTTGACCGGGGAGGGGATTCACGGAGCCGTTTCGAGCGGGCAAGCCGCGGCGGCGGCGATCCTGTGCCATTTGCATGGCGGCGGCTCTGCGAACGCGGCCTATGATGACGCGACGGCGGCCCTGCGCCGCGACCTGCGGCTCTCCGCATCCGGAGCACGGTGGTTCTACGCTAATCTCGATACCGGATTTCGCGCCATGACGGCGCCGCTGTTCCGCGGCGCTGTGATCAACGCCTATGCGAACGGCACGAAAATCGCCGCGCTTGCCAATGCAATTCGCCGCTTCGCCTCAGCTTTCTGAGCGGATCACTGACGGATATCTATTTGCGGCGGCGGGCCTCGAGCGCATTGGCGCGCTGCGGTTGTTGCTACAATCCTGATTAGACGAAGCTGGATTTACGCGTTGATCCGCGCAGCGCGTACCCGCCTGTGCGGCGACAGTTCCCCAGTAAACCGGGCATCTTCGGGCCTTCAGCCACGCCCACAACTCAGCAACGCATAACCTGCAGCAGCATCATAGGTAATTTGACGCGAGAGCAGATGATCTCCTTCATGCGCAAGCACGGTGCGCCGCTTATTGGGCTGAAGTTCTGGCCTGCGCTCCTGCTTTTGCAATGCGTGCAGCCGTGTGCCTGGGCGCAGCAGAAACACACGCCGCCCAGCATCTTCGCGCCGGCGTCGACTCCGGCGCACGATATCTACGGTCTCTCACTGTTCACGCTGGGAATCACGGGCGGCATCTTCGTCGTCGTTGCCGGCCTGCTGACGTTTGCGATCATTCGTTTCCGCGGGCGCCAGGACGATGACCGCAGCGAGCCTCCGCAAATCTACGGCAGCATGCAGGTGGAACTTGCCTGGACGGTGGTGCCGGTGCTGATCGTGGTTGTGCTTTTCCTCGCCACGGCCCGCATTATCTTCGCCGTGCAGGACGCTCCGAAGCCGGCGGATGCGCTGGATGTCACGGTGGTCGGCCATCAGTTCTGGTGGGAGTACCGGTACCCGAAGCTCGGCATCGTGACGGCAAATGAACTCCACGTTCCGGTGGACCGGGCGACGTATCTGCATCTTGTGTCTGCTGACGTGATGCACAGCTTCTGGGTTCCGGAACTGAATGGCAAGACGGATGTGGTCCCGAACCACCCCAACGAGATGTGGATTCAGCCGCTTCAGACCGGGCTGTTTCTGGGGCAATGTGCGCAGTTCTGTGGCCCGGAGCACGCCAAAATGCTGATTCGCGTTTACGTCGATACGCCTGAGGAGTTCGAGGCCTGGGTGAAACACCAGCAGCAGCCTGCGGTGGACGATGCGGCCGTCGCCCAGGGTCGCCATTTATTCGAAACGCAGGCCTGCACGAATTGCCACGCTGTTAACGGCACGTCCGCGGAGGGGACTTTCGGCCCGGATCTCACGCACCTCGCCAGCCGCGACACGATCGCGTCCGGGGCCGTGAAGAACAATCCTCAGGACCTGCATGAATGGATCAAGGACCCCGACCACTTCAAGCGAGGTGTTCTGATGCCGCCCATGCAGCTCAGCGACGCACAGATCGACCAGGTGGTCGCGTATCTGGACACCCTGAAATAGGAAAAGGAATGGCTGATCAGACCTTACCGATTGCCGGATCGCTGGACATAACGCCGCCGCGCGTGAAAGAGCGCGCCACGGCAGTCGAGTGGCTGCACGAATGGGTGATCACGACGGATCACAAACGTCTCGGCATTCTCTACATCGTCTACGCCACCTTTTTCCTGCTCGTCGGGGGCCTTGAGGCGATGCTGATCCGCATCCAGCTGATCAAGCCGGACAATCACTTCCTGTCGCCAGGCGCCTTCGACCAGATGTTCACCATGCACGGGACCACCATGGTGTTCCTGATGGGCATGCCCCTGCTGTTCGGATTCGCCAATTACCTGGTTCCGCTGATGATTGGGGCGCGCGACATGGCCTTTCCGCGCCTGAATGCCTTCAGCTTCTGGCTGACTGCATTTGGCGGTCTGCTGCTCTACTACAGCTTCATCGGCGGCTACGGCCTCTACGGGATGGGCAATGCGCCGGACGTCGCCTGGTTCGCGTACGCGCCGTTGACGGAGCGCGCGTTTTCGCCGGGCCATTCTACGGATTACTGGGCACTGGCCCTGATTGTCAGCGGCTTCGGCACGCTGGGGACGGCGATCAACATCATCGCCACGGTGCTCTCGATGCGCTGCCGCGGCATGACCCTGCTGCGCATGCCGCTCTTCGTCTGGCTGCTGTTCGTCGTCAGCGGCATGACGCTGGTGACGATCACACCGCTGACCGCCTGCCAGATCATGCTGGTGATCGATCGTTATCTCGGCGGACATTTCTTCGATACCCAGGCCGGGGGATCGGCGACGATATGGGCGCATTTCTTCTGGATCTTCGGTCACCCCGAGGTTTATGTTCTGGTGCTGCCCGCCTTTGCCATCGAAAACGAAGTCATTCCGGTCTTTTCACGCAAGGCGATCTTCGGCTATCCGGCGATGGTGGCGGCCTCGGTCGGCATCGCGTTCATCAGCATGGGCGTGTGGGCGCACCATATGTTCACCATTGGCATGACCTCGGTGGGCAATACCTTCTTCGTGCTCTCCACCATGCTGGTCGGTATTCCCACGGGTATTAAGATCTTCAACTGGCTGGCGACCATCTGGGGCGGCAAAGTCCAGTTCCGCCCGCCCATGCTGTTCGCGACCGCTTTCCTGTTTCAGTTCCTGATCGCCGGACTGACCGGGATCATGCTGGCGGTGGCTCCCTGGGACTGGCAACTGCACAACTCCTATTTCCTCATCGCCCACTTCCATTACGTGCTGGTGGGCGCGATTGTGATGGCCTTTTTTGCCGGGTTCTACTACTGGTATCCCAAAATCATCGGCCGCATGCTCGACGAGACGCTGGCGAAATGGCATTTCTGGCTGTTCGTGATCGGTTTCCACATCACTTTTGACACGATGCACTTCGTCGGGCTCCTTGGCATGCCGCGCCAGATCTACACCTACGAAGCGGACCGCGGCTGGGGAACGCTGAACACCGTCGTTTCCATTGGGGGATTCATCCAGGCGATTGCGGTGCTGATTTTCGCCTACAACCTCATCCACTCCTACTTCCGCGGCAGGATTGCGGGGAATGATCCATGGGATGCGTGGACGCTCGAGTGGTCCACGCCCTCGCCGCCGCCGGACTATAACTTCGCGACCGATCCGGTGGTGCACAGCCGCCGCCCGTTGTGGGACCTGAAACATCCGGACGATCCGGACTGGAAATACGAATGAGCGCCATTCCCGCCCTTCCGCCAGCAGAACCGTGGAGCCTGCCTTCGCGCGGCCGCGTGGGCATGCTGTCGCTCATCATCGGCGAATCGGGCATCTTCACGATCTTCGTCGTCGCCTACATCTACTACATCGGCAAGAGCCTCAGCGGGCCGACGCCGCAGCAGGTGCTCGATATTCCGCTCTTCAACACCATCTGCCTGCTGTCGAGTTCAGTCACCATCTGGCTGTCGGAGCGGCAGATCGAGCGCGGCAACATGAAGGCTTTTGGCGCGCTCTGGGCGCTGACCATGGCGCTCGGGATTGAATTCATTATCGGCACCTTTCTGGAATGGAAGAAGCTGATCTTCGTTGACGGGCTCACGATTCATACGAATCTCTTCGGCACGACGTTTTACTCGCTGGTGGGATTGCACGCGACGCACGTGGTGGTCGGCCTGCTCATGCTGACGCTGGTGCTGATCTTTACGCTCACCGGTCACGTGAAAGAGAGCCACTGCGAGCGCATTCAGGTGCTGGCGCTTTACTGGCACTTTGTCGACGGCGTTTGGGTCGTGGTTTTCACTGTCGTTTATATTGTCGGGCGCTGAATCTATGGCAGAAGCAGTCCAGCACAAAACGGAAGCCCCGCACGGCGAGACGGTACACATGCCCGCGCCGACGCACTGGCCGATTATTCTGGCCTTCGGCTGCACCTGCGCCGCTGCAGGGCTGGTGACGAATTATTGGGTCAGCATCTTTGGCGGCGCGCTCATCCTGTTCGGCTGCGTGGGCTGGTTTCGCGACGTCCTGCCCCAGGAGGCGCACGAGGATATCCCGGTCGTCGTGCAGCCGGTCACGATTGCCAGCACGCGCCGCAGCGTCGAACGCCTGCACATCCACCCCGAGCATCGCGCGCATCTGCCGGTCGAGACGTACCCGATCGTCACCGGCATCAAGGGCGGCATCGCGGGCGGGATCGCCATGATCTTCCCCGCGATTCTCTACGGGCTGATCGCGCACCACAGCATCTGGTATCCGGTGAACCTGCTCGGCGGCGCCGGGGCCACTCCGCGGCAAATTACTGAGACCATGATCGCCTCGTTTCACTGGGAGTGGTTTCTCATCGCCATCGTCATCCAGGTAATCGTCAGCATCCTCGTCGGCCTGCTCTACGGAGCCATGATGCCGATGCTGCCGCGGCACCCGGTCATCCTCGGCGGCATCATCGCTCCGCTGCTGTGGACCGGGCTCATCCACACCAGCCTGGGCCTCATCAATCCTGCGCTCGATGCGCATATCTCGTGGCCGTGGTTCCTGGTGTCGCAGCTCACGTACGGATTTGTCGCCGGACTGATCGTCGCCCGGGAGGGCAAAATCCGCACCGGCGGGGGCCTGCCGCTCCTTGCGCGCATGGGCATCGAGGCACCTGGCCTGATGGAGTCCAATCCGCATGCCGGGCCGCCGGCGATGGGGCGGCACGAGTTCGATCCGCCACGCCAACCACGGCCAAAGGATGAGGGAAAGCACTGATGCGCACGCGTTCGCTGGTCCTCGGTGCAGTCCCTCTGGTGCTGGCTCTTGCCGGATGCGGCGGCGTTTCGGGCACGGTCGCCGAAGGTCCGCCTCCCCGGCCGGAACAGGTGGTCGATTTCAAAACGCTCTACAACCAGAACTGCCGGGCGTGCCATGGCGAGAACGGCCAGAACGGGCCATCGATGGACCTCGGCAACCCGGAGTTTCAGGCGCTGGTCGACGACAACACGCTGCGCGACATCATTTCGCATGGGCTGATCGGGACGCAGATGCCGGCGTGGGCGGAGCAGGCGGGCGGCATGCTGACCGATCAGCAGATCAACGCCATCATTGCCGGCATGCGTAAGGAGTGGGCGAAGCCAAACGCCTTCAGTGGCGCGACGCCTCCGCCTTTGAAGCAGCCGGACGGCGGCAGCGCGCAGCATGGACAGCAGGTGTACCAGCAGCGTTGCGCCGGATGCCATCAGGGGAACGAGCGCCAGCAGCCGAACAGTCCTGTGTATCTATCGCTGGTCAGCGATGACGTGCTGCGCACGATCATCATTGCCGGACGGCCGGATATTCATCAGCCGGATTTTCAGCACGACAATGCCAACGGCGCAGCGGGACAGCCGCTCTCGGCTCAGGATGTAACGGACATTGTTGCGTATTTGCACGGTCTGCGAAACCCGGACACGGTTTCCGCCGCGCCCACACCGCGCCCGCCGCGCAGATAGGTTCAGGAGATAAGCCAGTGGTTGAAAAGAGCGACAGCCCCGAGAAGCCCAGCACCGGCCCGGATATCGGCGCGGCCAGCGAGCACGCCAGCGACCAGGAAGGTCCTGCGGTCGT
The DNA here is from genome assembly GCA_035273225.1 of Acidobacteriaceae bacterium. GTDB lineage: Bacteria > Acidobacteriota > Terriglobia > Terriglobales > Acidobacteriaceae > Palsa-343. Next base: position 5,659 of record DATEPN010000175.1, read on the forward strand.
CTCGCGGCGCTGGCTGCTGATGAAGGCCGGCGTCGCGCTGAACGGACTGGTGGGGATCGCGCTGGCGGTGCCGATCGTGCGGTATCTGCTCGGCCCGGTCCGTGCCGATTCCGATTACAAATCGTGGGTGAACCTGGGGCCAGCGGACAGTTTTCCGGTGGGCGAGACGCGGCTCGCGACGTATCGCACACCGTGGGGGCACAGCTGGGACGGCGAGACGGACAAAGTCGCCTGCTACGTGCGGCGCACCGGATCGAGCGAGTTCACCGTCTTCGCGATCAATTGCGCCCATCTCGGATGCCCGGTGCGCTGGTTTCCGCAGTCGCAGCTGTTCATGTGTCCGTGCCACGGCGGCGTCTATTACGCGGACGGATCGCGCGCTTCGGGGCCGCCGGAGCGGGGGCTCTTCACCTACGACTACAAAGTGGTCTCGGGACAGTTACAAATTAACGCCGGTCAGATGCCGAGCCTCTCGAACTCCGCGAAGCTGGTGAAGATCTCCACGCCGGATGAGCCGAGTGAGGACTGCCCATGCCGTGGATGAAGAAGACCTACGACTGGTTTGAGCGGCGCCTCCAGATTGAAGGACCGGTGAAGGACGCGGTCCTGCACAAGGTGCCGCGCAACACGGCCAGCTGGTGGTACGTCTTCGGCAGCGCTGCGTTCACACTGCTCATGCTGCAGGTGGTCACGGGAATCCTGCTGGCGCTGGTCTATGTGCCGTCTGCGGCGCAGGCCTGGAACAGCCTGAACATCCTGAACCATCAGGTGCCGCTGGGCTGGTTCCTGCGCGCGCTGCACGGCTGGGGATCGGACTTCATGGTGGCCATTGTGTTCATCCACATGGCCCAGGTTTTTCTCTTCGGCGCATATAAGTTTCCACGAGAGCTGACGTGGACCGTTGGCGTCATCCTGTTGCTGTGCACGCTGGGGATGGCGTTTACCGGTCAGGTGCTGCGGTTCGACCAGGACGCGTACTGGGGGCTGGGCATTGGCGTGTTCATCCTGAGCCGCGTGCCGTGGATGGGCGGCGGCCTCGTCCATCTGCTTCTGGGCGGGCCGGTGATCGCCGGGACGACGTTGTCACGTTTCTTCGCGCTGCACGTCTTCGTGATTCCGGGCGCACTGATCCTGCTGGCTCTGGTGCATGTGTGGATGGTTCTGAAACTCGGCATCAATGAGTGGCCGATGCCGGGCCGTCTGGTCCGCCGCGACACCTACGTTGCGGAGTACAACAAGCTTTCGCACGAGGACGGCATTCCGTTCGTGCCGGGGGCGTTCTGGAAGGACCTGGTGTTCTCGGCCGCAGTGGTCGCGTGCGTTGCGGTCTGCGCGATTGTCTTTGGTCCGTACGGGCCGGGTGGGCAACCCGATCCGACGATTATCCAGACGGTTCCCAAGCCGGACTTTCCGTTCCTGTGGATTTACGCGGTGCTGTCGTACCTGCCGCCGTCGCTGGAGACGCCGTTCATTCTGGTTGCGCCGATCGTGATGATTGCGGGGCTGCTGGCCGTGCCGTTTGTCGCCGGAGAGGGCGAGAAGAGCTGGCATCGGCGGCCGGTGGCTGTTCTTGCGCTGACTTCGGTGGCGGTGGCGTGGGGAGTGTTCACGCACCTGGCCACCTATACGCCGTGGAGCCCGCACATGACGGCGTGGAGCGGCGATACGATTCCGGCGCGTTATCTTGAGGCGGCTACGCCGCTGGTGCGGCAGGGGGCGATTATTTTCCAGGCGAAGCAGTGCCGCAACTGCCACTCCATTGGCGGGCACGGCGGCGAGCGCGGGCCCGCTCTCGACGATGTCGCCACGCGGATGACGCCCGATCAGCTGCGGTTTAAGGTGGTCACGGGCGGCGGCAATATGCCGGCATACGGGAAGAATTTGTCGCCCGCGGAAGTGGAGGCGCTCATCAGCTTCCTGCACACGCTGCATCCGCCGGGAGAACACCCGGCCGTCGATGCCGCGCAGCAGGACATCGAGGCGCATCCGGCACCACCGCCGTCTTACACGGGCAAGAATCCGATCGCGCGATGAACCCCGATGTTCTCATCACGACGTGGGATATTCCCTGGGCCGTTACCGCTGCGCTCGCGCTGACGACGGCGATCTATGTGCGAGGATGGACGCGGATTCGCCGCACCCGGCCGGCGCAGTTTCCGGGGTGGCGGCTGGGTGCGTTTCTCGGCGGCATCCTCGCTCTCTTTGTGGCGGTGGCCTCGCCGCTGGACACGTTTTCGGAGTCGCTGCTGTTCATGCACATGGCGCAGCACTTTGTGCTGATGTCGGTGGCGCCGCCGCTCATTCTGCTGGGCGCGCCCGTGGTGCCGATGCTGCGGGGACTGCCGCGCCGGGCGATCCGGCTGCTGCGGCCGCTCTTCGCGACGCGCATCCTGCATCATGCCGGACGCTTCCTCACGCGACCGCGCATCGCGTGGATTGCCATGAATGTCGCGTATATCGGATGGCATATCCCGAAGGCGTATGAATTCGCCCTCGCCTCAGAGAACTGGCACAACTTCGAGCATGCGTGCTTTTTCTCAACGAGCCTGTTGTTCTGGTGGCCGGTGATTGCTCCGTGGCCGTACCGGCAGACGTGGTCGCGATGGCTGCTGCTGCCCTATCTGCTGCTGGCGGATATCGTAAACACGGGGCTTTCGGGGTCGCTGTGCTTTTCGGGGCGGCTGCTCTATCCCAGCTACGGAGCGATCGCGAGGCCCTTCGGCCTGAGCGCGCTGAACGACCAGATCGCCGCCGGCGCTTTTATGTGGGTGATGGGGTCGTGCGTGTTTCTGATCCCGGCGAT
>DATEPN010000176.1:0-4086 GCA_035273225.1 Acidobacteriaceae bacterium
TTTCCTGGACCGGCGAGCAACTGCGCCATGGAATAGAGATTCCTCTTTCTGGACAAAACGCGGAGGTTATCGAAGTCCGACGATCTGCAGCAACCGAAAACATCCTCCAGTAAGACCGTTGCTGCCACCCGCATGCTGGCACGGCGCAGTCCCGGAAATTCCACCGAGACCCGGGGAGTCCTGTCCAGTTGGGCTGGCTCAATATGATCTGCCGCTCTGACAGCGCGATACGACTCACCGATCAGGCGCACAAAGCTAGTTAAACAAGGGTCGCGCTGCATAATTGCATTGTCGCGATCACTGACTGGATCATTTCCCCTTGCGTCGCCATCAGCAAGGTATTTGCCATGATGGGCGCTGTCTTCCGAATCACTGTGCCGATTTCAGAGTCAGCCTCTGTACCCGCCAGTTCAGCAGTTCGGCCGCGAAAAGAACGTTTTCAGAGGGGCATGCAAGTTCGTGAATCCATCCGAACTCCCCGGGACCATGACCCGAACGGCCAAGTACTCCAAGCACTTTGCCCTCCAGGGTGAGCTTATAAATGCGGCCCGGATAGCCATCCGCCGCATAAAGCACCTGGTGCGGCGCCGGCGTAATGCAAATGGCCCACGGAGAGCCGTTCATCATGGTTTTGTTCAGGGGCGCAGGCGCCTCCGGTGTCGGCGGGATCTGCGATGGCATCTTGCCGAGCCAGGGACGAATCGTGTGGTCATAGGGTACGTTGATATGGATCTCTCGCAGGTATTTGCCGTCTCCGTCGAAAACCTGGATGCGGCCGTTGCCGCGATCGGCCACATATACGTTGCCCGCATCATCAGTGGCGATGCTGTGTGGAGTATTGAACTGTCCGGGACCGGTTCCCGGCTCTCCCCACGATTTCGTCCAGTTCCCATCCTTATCAATTTTGGCGATGCGTGAATTGATGTAGCCATCGCTGATGTACGTATTGCCCGCAGAGTCCCAGGCCATGTCCGTGACCTGGCGAAATTCGCCATCGATCGGCGGCAGGGGCGGCCTCGGATGCCGCAGCGGCCCGGTGCCTTCGTCGGAAGCTTCCTGCTTACGTCCGAAAACCATCAGCACGCGACCTTCCGGGCTGAATTTGATGACCATATCCGAACCCTTGTCGGCCACCCAGATGTTGTCTTCCTTGTCGATCTTTACGGCGTGCGCAAAACTCCAGGCATAGAGGTGATGCCCGATCTCCCGAATGTACTTCCCGTCGGAATCGAATTCGAACAACTGCGCGGCTGCCGCACCATAGGCCGGTCCTGATGTATTCCCACGGGAGAAGACAAAGATGTGACCCCGGGAGTTGACGGCTACGCCGGCAGCTTCTCCGAAATACATATCCGGTGGCAGCTGAAAGAAATCAGTCTGCGCCCGGAATCGAATCTCCGGAACAGCTTGCTGAGCGATCAGCGGAATCGACAGGAAGAAGGTCGCCGCCAGAGCAAGATACTTCATTGTTTCCTCCGGGAGAGTGATGGAGCCTTTGTGTAACCTGGAGCTGCGAAGGCGGGTTCCTGCAAGAGCTTCGCCGGAGCAACATCCTTGCCGTCCATGGTTCTCGGATGGGAAAAAGCATACCGGGCCACATCCTTTCCGGGCTCGCGAGCTGCGGCAGCAGGCGGCTTTTCTTTCGCTGAAGACATGCCGAGAGAAAAGGGAAGGGGGTTAATTTATAGGGCCAGTCCTCGTTATAATAGCTGGCCAGCGTCGCCTGTGGAGCCCATGCTGCGCCATCAACGTCTGATCTCCGACGGGCCGCATCCGTCTGTCGTCCATGCAAGCCGCGACAATTCCACAGCGCTATTCGTTTACGGCTGAATCGTGCGGACGGCAACGATGTTGACGGAAACCGGAGCACCGGCAACGGCCTGCGACCGCACCAGCGCTTCAAAATAGGGTGAAGACGATTTGCCGCTTTGCCGCACCGCCTGGTGCAGACGATCCCGATCTCCGGCATCGGCCAGCAGAGCACTCAGGGCTTCGGTGCCCTCCTGACGTAGTCCCTGCAGGACCATGACATTGCCCTGACCGATTGGCCCGGGAAGCACGGATATGGTCGCATAATCCTCTCCGGTGGAACCTGTGCTCGCCAGGCCCTCGTATTCACCTTTTTCACCGGGTAAGGGATGGCGGCTAAGGAAGTAGATGCGGCCGCCTACATCCTGCTCAACCTCCTGAAAGTTGAGCTTGTCGGCAAACAGCGCTACCCACGGATTTGAGGTGGGGCTACCCACGAAAACATAGTTCCCCTGTTCCAGGTCACGGCGGTTGAGGTCGCGTGCCGACGTGATGACGATCTGCTTATCGAGCGGACCGGCCACTTTCATCAAGGCAGAGATGGTCGACAGATCCGCAAAAGACGTGAGTTGGGACTCCGAGACATAGTCCGTCAGACGGCGAAGATTATCCGGTAAATGCGGCGGGATCAGACCTCGCCGGTAACCGGGCTGCAGGTATTCGTCCAGGGTGATCTCATGCTGTCCGACGAGACGCAGCATGAGACTGCTGTCGGAAACCACGACTCGCGTTTGCTGACCCGGTTGAATCACGGTATCAAGCGGCCAGGGTGCCGGCCCATGAGCGACGCCCCCGGCTGAGCGATACCAACCCGCAGCGCAAACTGCAGCGGCAGTCAGGGCAATCCAGAGCAGCGCCTGTCGAGCCATTCCACGCTGGGGTTGTGCGGGGATGGGCTTTGGTTCCACCGACAGCGGTTGCGTGAAGTGCAGAGCCGGATCGGAACTGGCCTCGTGAAACTCGAGAGCGTAGGAGCGCTTTGGGATCTCGACGCGCAGCGTCTCCTGCCGGCCCTCCTGCGCGAAGTATTCATGGAGGCGAAGCCGCAACTGGCGGACGTGAACGCGGACAGCGCTGTCCTCGGCCGGGCTGTAATCACTCGGCTTACCAAAGACGGCGATCCCAATCTGCCGCTCCGTCGGCGCGTCTCCGCTGTTCTGGATGGAACGCTCAGCCAGATACGACAGGAGAGCGTGCAGGTTGCTTGAGCTTTGAAATGGGGCGGAGAGCAGTATGCGCTGAATGAGAGTCCAGTGAGGGTCAGAGTGGAAGTCGGGAGCCCTGGCACGGGGTGGCTTTCGGGCGTCTGATCTCGCTTCAACTGGCAGCATAAGCAGCAGGAGAATTATATACACGCCCTGTTCTATGTGAATCACCTCGCGCCAACAGCCGAAAAATGAAAGCCTGACCAGTCCTCCGCCGCCCTATCCGAGTGGCCCCTGACGGATCTTCCTCCTGCTTTCCGCCTCAGACTCTTGCCCCTATCTCTTAAGGACCGGACTCACCACACAGGCGAACGACAGCCGACCAATACGAAAGATTTCACATTGATTTTTCGAGCTAAACCCTTGGCACGGTGATCTCAGTCTCGCAGACTCTTTGCAGATTTCAGGCGGACCGCTTCCCGGCCGTTCCGACGTTCTTATAGCGCCAGGGCTGTCGGGCATGTGCGAACGAATGGCCTGCTCCGATTTCTTTTGGAGGCTCTACCTATGTTTCACGCGACTGTTCATGAGCGCAGCGGTAGCCAAGCGCACGCAAAGCGGCTTGCTCTCCGGGTATGCCTGATGTTCCTCATGGTGGTATTCCCGGCTTTTCAGCTCATCTCCGCACAAGGCAACACCGGGCTGACCGGCACCGTATCGGACCCGTCGGGCGCGGTCATCCCAGGCGCAAAGATCACCTTTACGAACGACGCGACCGGGATCAAAACACAGGCTTCGTCGTCGTCTATGGGGGTCTACGCCGTGCAGCTGGCACCGGGGACGTACGATCTGATGGCCGAGGCGAAGGGCTTCAAGCGCTTCGTCGAGAATCATCTGCTCGTTGAGGTGGGTGCGGCGCCCACCGTCAACATCAGCATGGGGATCGGAAACTCCAGCGAGACGGTCCAGGTGACGGTGCCGAACGCCATCGAGATCAACAGGACGCAGCCGCAGCTGGACACCATGCTGCCCCCGGAGGAAGTCTCCGATCTGCCCCTGGAAATCAATGGCAACATCCGCCAGATCAACAGCTTTGCCACGCTAGCGCCGGGCGTCAAGACGGGACCCTACG
>DATEPN010000177.1:0-5170 GCA_035273225.1 Acidobacteriaceae bacterium
TCGCCGCGCACATGGCCGACATCGTCGAGGAGTACGGGCTCGACATCGGGCGCTTCATCGTCGAGCTGACCGAGTCGGCGTGGATGCTCGACGCCGACCGCACGCTGTCGATGCTCGAGACCCTGCGCGACGCGGGCGTGGTGACCGCCTTCGTCCGCATGCACCCACTGCTGCCGGCGCCGCTGCCGCTGCTGATCGCCGGGGCGAGGCGGAAGCGGTGGCCGGTCCAACTGTACGCACTCGTGCTGCTGCTGGCAGTTGGTTCTTTGCTGGGGTGCGGCACCAGCGGCGGCGGATCGAGTTCGACGACGACGACCAGGAATCCAGGGACGCCGAGGCCGGATAAGGAGTGACAAGTTTGCTATTTGATGCCGATGACCATGGAGTCGGGGCCAGTGAGATGCTCCACCCGAGCTTCCCTGAATCCGGCATCGCGCATCCATTCCATGCAATCAGCGCCGGTGTAGTCGAACCCGCCGTGGGTTTCGACCAGCATTTGGAGGCTCATCATGAGGCCGAAGGCGTTTTTGCTGCGATCGTCGTCGATGATCGCGTCGTACACCAGTAATGCCCCGCCTTCGGGGAGCGCTTCGTATGCCTTTCCAATCAACCTTCGCTTCTCTTCGAGATTCCAGTCGTGCAGAATGTGCCCCATCATGATCACGTCCGCTCTGGGCAGAGGCTGAGTGAAGAAGCTGCCGGGCTGAAACTGCAAGCGCGAGGCGAGGCCGTTGGCTTCAACGTACTCTTCGAAAATTGGGCCCACCTCAGGCAGATCGAATCCTATCCCGAGAAGGTGCTGGTTCCTGAGGGCCACCTGGACCAGCAGATCTCCCTGGGCCGGGCCTGCATCGACAACGGTTTTGTAATTCGCCCAGGGAAATTTCGCCGCAATTGCCAGGTTAGCACCGTGGCTCACGCCGGTCATAGCTTTGAGAAACCCCTTCAACCGCGCAGGATCGGCATAGATTGTCTCGAACACAGGCGCGCCCCCGCCTTTCAGCTCATTCTGCGGCAGCCCGGTGCGCAGTCCTTCGGTCAGCGTGTTCCAATGCCCATAGGATCGGAGATTGCACATTTCGAGAACGCCGCCGATGTACGACGGTTTCTTTTTGTCGAGATACAGATCGGTCGCGGGCGTGTTTGAGTAAATGCCGTCCTGCCTTTCCAGGAATCCCATCGCCACCAAAGCATCGAGAAAATCCCGCGCCGAACGCGGATGCAATCCGAGGCGTCCTGTCAGATCTTCCAGGTCCTCAGGATGCTTGGCCAACTCTGTAAACACCTCCATCTCCACCGCGCTCAAAAGGGTCTTGCAGGCCCAGAATCCAAAACCGGTTTGCAGGATGTGATCGGGCGTTGGAACTGTGGCGAGCGAGGTTTGGGACGCGGTTTCAGTTGCGGATGCAGGCAGACTCATGGTGACCTCCGTAGGGCTGATGGGGACGCGGGCAGTATACTCCCCGGCGCTTCTTCATTGGGTAGCGCGGCAGGATGCGGCAAAATTCGCCCGCAGATTCGATGGTGATGCTGGTTCCCGACAGAGGTAGTTTTCGAGCATCGTCCCCCATCGTCAATGTGAAGCTGACGTCCGCTTCCAATGCATTGGCAGCGGCAGAAGTTCGTGGTGCTCTGCACCTCCAGGCACAAGAACGCCCTCGTAGATGCCGGCAGGCAGTTCGGGTGCGTGATTCTCGCACCAAATTGGATCGCATCCTGATTCTCACCGCTCCCATTCACGCTGCTGCTGGGGAGCACTTTCTGGGCGGTTCAGCGGTTCGTGGAATCGACCGTCCGGAAGGCCTGCACGAATCTCATGAGTCCCGCCGGAACTGGAAGGATTCCGCTCGGCTTTTGTCTTTGATGACGAAGCCGTTTTCATCGCGCTCCCGTTACCTTCAATGTTCCGCGAACAAAGTCGAACTGATCCCACGTCAGGTGCATTCCCTCCTGCATCCGAACTCCGGTCTTGAGCAGAACCCCGGCAGCGCTCTGGCCTGTCCTGCTGACGGAGCCAGTCACGGTATGATCCGGAATCAGGAGTCCTGATGAACACACGATTCAGCGCGCGCCGTGAATTCCTGAAGCAGGCCGGCGGCTTCGGCTCAGCCGCGATGCTGGCTTTTCTGCCCGAAGGCCTCGCACACGGGCAGAGCGTCAGGCACGACTCGTTGCCGCAGCAGGAGGAATCCGCGCCGCAGCACCACATCAAATTCGGGGTCTGCGGCATCAGCCATGACCACATCTATGGCATGATCGGCGCCGTCCGGCGCGGCGGCGGCGAGTTGGTCGCCGCGTGGGGCGGGGAAGAGGATAAGCTCGCGCAGTTCAGGCGCCACTTCCCCAATGCCAGGATCGTCAAGACGCAGGATGAAATCATCGACGATCCTTCCATCCAGCTCGTGCTCAGCTCCCAGGTTCCGATCGAGCGCGCGCCCCTTGGCATTCGCGTCATGCAGCACGGCAAGGATTACCTCTCCGACAAACCTGGAATCGTGACGCTGGAACAACTGGCCGACGTGCGCCGGACGATTCAGCAAACCGGCCATATCTACGCCATCATGTACAGCGAGCGGCTTGAGGTAAAAGCCGCTGTCTACGCCGGTCAGCTGGTGCAGCAGGGCGCGATCGGCAAAGTGATTCAGACCATCAACATTGCGCCGCACCAGATCTTCCAGAGCGGCGGCCTGAACGGCGGCGGAGGCGGCCGACCCGACTGGTTCTGGGAGCCCGCAAAGTATGGCGGGATTCTCTGCGACATCGGATCGCACCAGGTCGACCAGTTTCTCTACTACACCGGATCGAGCGAGGCTGCCATTGCCGAATCGCAGGTGGCGAACGTGCGTCATCCCGACCATCCGCAATTCCAGGACTTCGGCGACATGGTGCTGCGCGGCAACCGCGGTTTCGGCTACGTCCGGCTCGACTGGTTCACGCCCAATGGCCTCGGTACCTGGGGCGACGGGCGCCTCTTCATCCTCGGCACCGATGGTTACATCGAGGTCCGCAAGTACACCGACGTCGCTGTTGAGCCGCAGGCGCAGGGGCTGTTCAAGTACACGAACGGCGGCATCCACAAGCCGCACGGCAATAATCTGTTTCTCGTCGACAAAGACGGCGCGCGCTACATCGACTGCAACAATATGACGCTGCCCTTCGGTCCTCAGTTCGTCGCCGACATCGTCAACCGCACACACATCGCGCAGGACCAGACGCAGTGCCTGCTGGCTGCCGAACTTGTCATCCGCGCCCAGGCCGCCGCAAAGCATGTCACTCTCGAGGCATGAGCATCGCCCCGGTGCTGCATCCTTTATGGAACAGATGGGACCGCTATATCGGCAGGACGAAGAAGCACAGCGATCAGGAGCGCTCCGACCAGCGTGATTGCCGCCAGAACATAGAGTCCTGCATGCGTTGACCCGAAGCTCGTATCTGCCCAGGCCTTGACGTTCGGAGCAAAGAATCCGCCGAGGGTCCCGAGTGCGTTGACCAGCGCAATCCCGCTGGCGGCGGCAGCGCCGCCCAGATACGACGTCGGGAAGGTCCAGAACAGCGGCTGCACGGCGATGAATCCTGCTGCAGCAAAACACAGCGCCACAACGGCAAGAGAAGGGCTGGCCGAAGCCGACACCGCAATCCCAATGCCGGAGATGGCCAGCGTGACAGCGCCGATCATCCGATGCCGCCCGGTGCGCTCGGCAAGTCGCGGAATCACCAGCGCCGCGACAAGCGCGCAGACCCACGGCACAGCCGTTACCAGCCCAACCTCGAGATTCACCCTGACTCCGAGCAGCGCCGCCACCTGCGTCGGCAGATAAAAGATGACCCCATAGATGCTCATTTGAATGACGAAATAAATTGCGATGAAATACAGCACACGCACGTTGCGCAGGACCGCCGTGAATGCCACCGGACCATGCGTGATGCGAGCCTCATCCTCCTGCACGACTGCGGCTGAGAGCGCCGCCTTTTCGTCAGCGGGCAGCCACGTCGCATCGGATGGCCGATCGTCCAGATACCAGAACGTCCAAATGCCCACAGCCACCGTCATGAATCCCTCGATGAGGAACATCCACTGCCAGCCCTGGAGACCGCCCACGCCCTGGAGCTGCATCAGATAACCGGAGAACGGGCTTCCCAGGATAAAGGCCAGCGGCGGGCCAAAATAGAAGAATCCCACCATTCCGGTACGGGATCGGTTGGGGAACCAGTAGGTGAGATAGAGAATCACGCCCGGAAAGAATCCCGCTTCCGCCGCGCCCAGCAACAGCCGCAGCGCGTAAAAGGACCACTCTCCCCTGGTGAAGCTCATTGCCGCTGACACCAGCCCCCAGGTGATCATGATGCGCGTCATCCAGATCCGCGCGCCGACTCGATGCATGATGAGGTTACTGGGAATCTCGAACGCCGCATAAGTCAGAAAGAACAACCCGGCGCCAAGCGCATAAGCGAAGTTGGAGATGTGCGCTGAACTCCGGAGCGCATCTTTCGCAAAGCCGATGTTGGTCCGATTCAGAAACCCGAGAATGTACATGAGGAGCAGAAAGGGCATCAGGCGTCCTCGTGCGCGCGCAATGGCGCGATCCAGCGGGTTGAGCGAAGCGGCGGTCATCTCTGCTGCGGATATCTTCGGCGCACACTGCGGTTAGTAAGTGGCGCGACCACCACTTACGTCATAACACTGAGCCGTCACAAACGAGCATTCCCTGCTGGCGAGAAAGTGCACGACACAGGCGATTTCTTCGGCCTTGCCCACGCGGCCCATGGGAATGCGCTGCGTCATGTAGGCGATCTGTTCTGGCGTCACTTGCTCCAGAATGCGCGTCTGCACAACCGCCGGAGAGACAGCGTTCACGCAAATCCCTTCCGTCGCCAGTTCCTTTCCAAGAGATTTTGTCAGCGCGATCACGCCGGCCTTGGTGCAGGAGTAGGGCACCATCCGTGGATTGCCTTCCTTGCCGGCAATCGAAGCAATGTTGACGATGCGGCCATAGCCGCGGCTGCGCATGCTCGGCACCACGGCCCGGCAACAATTGAAGACTCCGGTCAGGTTGATGGCAATGTTGCGCTGCCAGTCTTCGTCGGTCTGCTCCCACAGGAACGCGGCTGGTCCGGCAATCCCGGCGTTGTTCACCAGGATGTCGATCTGGCCAGTGCGCTGCAGCACCTC
>DATEPN010000178.1:0-8224 GCA_035273225.1 Acidobacteriaceae bacterium
TGCCGGGCACTGGCGCGGAGCCATTCCCAAAGGCCGCTTCTTCGCGTTGACCCGCGACGATCTCGTGGAGCAGGCGGCGCTCATTCGCGCGATGCGTTCGGGCGTGCTGGACCGGCTGGAAATTCCCGAGCAGCCGTTCGACGTGCTCATGCAGCAGGTCGTCGCCGCCTGCGCTGCCGAGCCGTGGGAAGAGCGCGCGCTCTTTGACGTGCTGCGCCGCGCCTATCCCTACCGCGATCTCAAGTGGGAGCAGTTCGACGAGGCGCTGCGACTGCTGACGGAAGGCATCGAGTCGAGCCGCGGCCGCTATGGCGCGTATCTGCTGCGCGATCGGGTCCAGGGCCGGATCCAGGCGCGCCGTGGCGCACGCACCACGGCGATCACCAACGGCGGCGCCATCCCGGACACGGCCATCTTCCCGGTGATTTTGCAACCGGAAGGGACACAAATCGCGACGCTCGACGAGCACTTCGCGGTCGATTCTTCGCCCGGCGACGTCGTGCAGCTCGGGAATGCCAGCTGGCGCATCCAGCGCATCGAGGCTGCGGGCCGGGTGCTGGTAGAAGACGCGCACGGCGAGCCGCCGACGCTTCCCTTCTGGTTTGGCGAAGCGCCGCAGCGCTCGCGGGAGCTATCGGAATTCGTGGCGGAATTGCGCGAGGAGATCGACCGGCGCACTCGCAACGTGCTGCCGGGCTACGTCACGCAGGCGATGCCGGAAGTCGCCGAGGCATGTGAGTTTCTGAAGGCGGAATGCGGCGTGGACGATGCCGGAGCCGTCCAACTCATCAGCTACATCGCCGCCGGACGCGCCGTGCTCGGGACTGTGCCTTCTGTAACCACGATTGTTGCAGAACGCTTCTTCGACGAGGGCGGCGGCATGCAGCTCATCCTGCACGCGCCCTTTGGCGGCCGCATCAACAAAGCCTGGGGCCTCGCACTGCGCAAGCGCTTCTGCCGCGGGTTCAACTTTGAACTGCAGGCCGCCGCGACGGATAACGGCCTGAACATCTGCCTCGCGGAGCAGCACAGCTTTCCGCTGAGCGACGTCTTCCACTTCCTCACCACGGAAACGGTGACGGAGCTGCTGGAGCAGGCGTCGCTCGCCTCGCCGATCTTTAAAACACGCTGGCGCTGGGACGCCTCGCGGAGTTTGCAACTGCTGCGGTTTCAAAAAGGCAGGAAGGTTGCGCCGCAAATCCAGCGCATCCGCTCCGATGACCTGCTCGCCAGCGTTTTTCCGCAGGCGGCTGCCTGCTTCGAAAACATCGAGGGGGATATTCAGATCCCGGATCATCCGCTGGTGCAGGAAGTGATGCGCGATGTGCTCGGCGAGGCGATGGATCTTGAGGGTCTGAAGCAGGTGCTTGCCGCGATGCATGACGGCCGAATCCGCTGCGTCGCCGTCGACACGACCACGCCCTCGGCCTTCGCCCACGAGTTGCTCAACGCGAATCCCTACGCCTTCCTTGACGACGCCGGCCTTGAGGAGCGCCGCGCGCGCGCCGTCCAGATGCGCGGCGTTGTCCCCGATGCGGTTCTCGGCGAAGCCGGACGTCTGTCTCCGGAAGCGATTGCCGAGGTTCGCGACGAGATCTGGCCTGACATCCGCGACGAACATGAGCTGCACGACCTGCTTTGCGCGCTGGTCGTCGTGCCCGCCGAATTTTTGGACGACCGCCGTGCGCGCAACTGGCCGATCTTTGCCGCACGTCTGGAGCGCGACCGCCGTGTTGTCGTAATTCGTAACAGCGGCCGTGTGTATATCTCCGCGGCGGAGCGCGTGGCGTGGCTGCGTCACATCCTGCCAACAGCGGAGTTTGACGCAAGCTACACCGATTTAGCGGAGATGGCCCCCGGGGCTGAGGAAATCCTGAGGAAAACCCTTCAGGGCTGGTTACAAATCCTGGGCCCTGTTACTTCGGCCGGTATGGCCGCGCGGCTCGATGTTTCCGCTGCCGCAGTCTGGCCGCAGATGCTTCACCTCGAGTCGACCGGCATCATCCTGCGCGGCGTCTTCGAGGGCAAACCGCAGGCGGGGCCCGTCCCCGATCACGAGGTCGAGTGGTGCGAGCGGCGGATCCTGCAGCGGATTCACAAGCGCACGCTGCACAGTCTGCGCCGCCAGATCGAGCCCGTAACCCCGGCCGTCTACATGCGCTGGCTGCTCGACTGGCAGCACCTCGGCGAGCAGCGCCAACTCACCGGCGAACAGGGCCTGCTGGAAGCGCTACGCGGCCTTGAAGGTTTCGAAGCGCCCGCCGCCGAGTGGGAGCGCACGATCCTGCCGCAGCGCGTGGCTCATTACGATCCGCGGTGGCTGGACGCGCTGTGCCTCACTGGGGCGGTTGGGTGGGGACGCATTTCGCCGCATCCGGCATTCGCGGACGCAGCCAGCGGCGGACCGCGTCGCGTGGTGCCGACGAGCATGGCGCCGGTTACGTTTTTCGTGCGCGAGGAGGCACACTGGATGGATTTGTGCCTGTCGCGACGACAAATTCCGGAGACGAATCTCACCGCCTGTCTCAGCGATCTCGCGAACCGAGTCCGCTCGATCCTCGGCGATCGCGGAGCGATGTTCGCAGGCGACCTGATCCGCCTCTGCGCGGCGCCGGCCGACGAGGTGCATCGCGCTCTGTGGGAGCTGGTCGCTGCCGGACTGGTAACGGCGGATGGATTCGACAGCCTGCGCCTGCTCATCGACCCGCGTCGCAAGCGCGCCTTCGCCGCACCTGCCGGCATCCGTCCGAAATCCGCGACGCGCAACGCTGCCGGACGCTGGGCGATGCTCCTGCCTCCGGAGCCGGTTGCGGAAACGCCGGGTGAAGCGGCCGTGCGGCGGGATGCGCAGATCGAATCCGCCTGCCAGATGCTGCTGCGCCGCTACGGGGTGGTGCTGCGCGACGTGCTCGCCCGCGAAACAACGGCGCCGCCGTGGCGCGAACTGGTCGGGATGTTCCGCCGCCTCGAAGCACGCGGCATCGTGCGCGGAGGGCGGTTTGTCTCGGGATTCGGAGGCGAGCAATTCGCGCTGCCCGAGGCCGCGGACTCGCTGCGCGCCGGCCGCACGCGCACCCTGGCCGACATGCCGCCATTGACGCTCGCGGCCGCCGATCCCATGAACCTCGTCGGCATCATTATTCCGGGCGAGCGTCCTGCTTCGATTGCGGGCAACACCGTCACGCTGCCGCTGCCGGACGCCGCGCCACAGCCCGCAGTCGTAGAAATGCCGGTCGCGGGGGCGTTTGCGTTCGAACCGGAGCTCGCCGAAGGCGGCGCGCTTGCCTGATCCGCCGGATGCGCAGGAACAACGGCCGCTGGTGGAGGGGGAGGACTTCTACCGCGAAGGGCCGTACGTCGTCTTCACTGAGGCGTATCACCGCAGGCGTGGATATTGCTGCGGGTCGGGATGTCGGCACTGTCCATGGAAGGATGAACGCAATTCCGGCGCAGATGCCAGGGTAGAAGAGAGGTAGACACTGGGTTTGCTCAGTATCCAACTCTGCGCACCGGTTCTCCCGTGCACAGATGGGCGCTAATACTCCGCCTCGTTAACTTCAATCCAGTAGCCATCCGGATCCTGCAGGTAGACCTGCTTGATTCCGTCCGGGCGGGTGGCGATCTGGCCCGCTTCGCCTTTCAGGTTCACAAAGGTCACCTGGAGATCGCTGAGCCGGCGGACAAATTCGTCCACCGAGCGCACTCGAAATGCCATGTGGACCTGCATGTCTTCACCAGTGGTTTTCTGCGCTCCACTGATCAGGTGTAATTGCTGATGCACGCCAACGTGAAGCCAGATATGCCGCCCGTCCTGAAAAGGATCGGGAATGATCTGCAGCCCAAGCACGTTCTGGTAGAACTGCGTGCTTGCCTGCAAATTTCTGACGTGAATGGCAAGGTGGTCCAGCTCTGCGGTGATCTTCTCAGCATGCATGTCGCGAAAAACCATTGCTTGTCATCTGGGGCCGATCCGGAATTGCCACATCTACTCCACCTTCCCCACCCAAACTCCATACGGTCCCAACTGCACCAGATCCAGCGACAGCGGATCCTGTGCACCAGGCGTCTTCAGCAGCGTCTTCACATGGAACCGATTCACGCCCTGCTGCTTCAGATTGAAGCTCGCCGTCTGCGGCTGCGGCGTCATGTTGACCGCGACGACCACGGCTTCGCCATTGGGAGCCTTGCGCAGCCAGCTCAGCACGTGCTGGTCGTTCGTGTTGAGCATCGTCTCCGACCCGTCGTGCAGCGCGGCATCGTTCTTCTTCAACGAAATTAGCTGCTGATACCAGTGCAGCAGCGAATTTGGATCCTTCTCCTCTGCCGCGACGTTCACCTGCTTGTAGCTTTCCGGAATGGGCAGCCAGGTCTTCGCCGCCGTCGAGAAGCCGGCATTCGTGCCATCGTCCCACTGCATCGGCGTACGCTCGCCGTCCCGGCCCTTCTGCTTCGGCCACCCGGTGATGCCAATGGGGTCCTTCACGTCCTCTTTGCGCGTGGGCGGAGTCGTCTTCATGCCGATGGCGTCGCCGTAGTACATCATCGCTGTGTCGCGCGTGGCGAAGAGAATTGTTGCAATCACGCGCCCCACATCCTCGAAGTGATCGTCGTTCACGTAACGGTCCCAGCGCGGGTTGTCATGGTTGTCGAAGACGATCAGCGGCATTCGCCCGCCCAGCTCTGTCTCCGCCTCGTTGATGCGGTCTCGGAAATAAGCCGTGTCCAGCATGTTGTTCCGCGCGGGCGGGAAACCCACTTGCAGGTCCATCGGCAAATCCAGTTCGTCGTTTTTGGCGCCGTACCACTTGCGCAGATCGTCGATTGCGCGCAGGTACGTCTCGCCGATCAGGATCACCTTCCGCCCCTTCGTCTCATCCGCGACCTGCCGCAGTTCGCGGATCACGTCGTGTACTTTAGGCAGATCGTCGGTGAGGCTCGTGTTCACCACCGGATCGCCGAAGGCGTTGATGAGGGGCTTGCCGTCGGGTCCGCGCACGTACTCCTCATCGCGCCACTGCGGATCCTCAAACAACGAGGTGATGGCGTCGAGCCGGAAGCCCACGACGCCGCGCTGAATCCAGAAGCGCTCGACGTCGTACATTGCTTTGCGCACCGCGGGGTTGTTCCAGTTCAGGTCCGGCTGCTGAATGTAAAAGCGATGGTAGTAGTACTGCTTCCGCGCCGGGTCCCACTGCCACGCCGAGTGCCCGAAGACAGACTCCCAGTTGTTCGGCGGCTCCGGCTTGCCGTTCACCATTTTCGGATCGTGCCACACGTACCAGTCGGCCTTCGGATTATTGCTCGAACTCGCCGACTCCTTAAACCACGGGTGCTGATCGGAGGTGTGGTTCAGCACCAGGTCCATGATGATGCCGATGTGCCGCTTGTGACCCTCGGCGACGAGCCGGTCGAAATCGGCCATGGTGCCGTACTGTGGATCGATCTTCTCGTAATCGGCGATGTCATAACCGAAATCGACCTGCGGCGAGGGATAGATCGGAGTCAGCCAGATCGCGTCGACGCCCAGTTTCTCGAGGTAGTCAAGGCGCGATGTGATGCCGTTCAGGTCGCCGATGCCGTCGCCATTCGAATCCTGGAAGCTGCGCGGGTAGATCTCGTAGATCACCGCGTTCTTCCACCAATTGCGATTCTCGTGCACAGCGCTCGCGCTTTTCTGCTGTGCGTTAAGCGCCAGGCTCATGGTGGCCATCGCCACCACACACAGGAACTCGCGGCCCACTGTTTTCATCGCCCTGCTCCCGGAATAAAATGCACGCCGATCTGCTTTGGACACGCAGAAAAAGCTACCACAACCGGCCGCACCCACGTGCTTTCGCGCAGCGCGATAGTCTGGTAGGACATGGGCAAGCTCTCGCATTTCGATGAAGCCGGTGACGCGCGCATGGTCGACGTCAGCGCCAAAGCCGCGACACGCCGCGAGGCCGAAGCATCGGTGTTCGTCGCGCTCTCCGCAGAGGCGCTGGGCGCGCTGCCGCATAACCCCAAGGGCAATCCTCTTGAGGTGGCGCGCATTGCCGGCATCCTGGCAGCGAAGCGCACCTCCGAATTGATTCCCATGTGCCATCCTCTGCCACTCAGCTTCGTCGACGTACAAATGGAAATCGGCGACCAGGGCATTGCGATCCGCGCCACGGCCGCGACAAGCGCGCAGACCGGAGTCGAAATGGAAGCGCTGACCGCCGCATCGGTCGCTGCGCTCACCGTCTACGACATGTGCAAAGCGGTCGATAAGTCCATCGTTATCCGAGACCTGCAGCTTGAGCGGAAAACCGGGGGCAAGAGCGGGGACTATCATCGCGACTCCTCTCGTGGCTGAGGATTTCTCGCCGGCTTTTGGGACTAACTGATTCGCTACCACCGCTTTACCCCTGATCGCCTGATTTCGTCGCCGCTTCTTCCTGCCTGCAAGCATCCGGTCCCCTGCGGGAGACCATCTCAAGGGCAGATGTTCTCCCGCCCAGGGTGTCTGCCTCCCGTTCGGCCGGGATCATCAGAGGCAAGTCCAACCTCTGGCAAGGATTCCTCCCCCTGATGCCCCATGTGCTCGTAACCGGCGGCGCCGGCTTTTTCGGCGGAATACTCAAGCGGCATCTGCTGCGCCACCGGTGGCATGTCAGCAGCATCGACCGTGTGCCCGACGCCAACTGGCATCCGCACCTCACCAAAATCAAGGGCGATGTTCGCGACCCCTGGCTGTTGAACTCCGTCTTCCGCCGCACCCGCTACGACGCTGTGTTTCACTGCGCTGCCGTGGTGCCACGCGGCAAAACCGACGAGGGAGATCTCTGGACCTCCAACGTGGACGCCAGCCGTAAACTCGCAAAGTCGTGCCGCGACGCCGGGGTGCCGAAATTTGTTTTCATCTCGACCAGTTGCCTCTGGGGAGGCGCGGCCGGCCACGCAGTCCGCGAGGGCGACGCGCCGGCGCCCGTCGATCTCTACGGCGAATCGAAGCTCGCCGCCGAAGATGCGCTTTCCGGTTTTTCCGGCGCCATGGAACTCGTCATTCTGCGCAGTTCGCTCATCGTCGACTCCACGCCTCAGGGACTGCTCGCGATCCTCTTCGACTTCATCCATGACGGCAAGACCGTGTGGGTCATCGGCGAAGGCGGAAACCGCTATCAGCTGACCTGCGCGGAGGATCTGCTGCGCGCCTGCATGACGGCCCTGCATCCGGGGGTCAAAGGTGTCTTCCACATCGGAAATCCGGGCGTGAAGCCTGTGCGGGAATTGTGGCAGGCCGTGATCGAAGCGGCCCGGACTGCTTCAACGATACGGTCGCTTCCTGAAAAGGCCACGCGCACCGCTCTGCGACTTGCCGGCGGCATGGGACTGCTGTCGCTCGGCCCTTACGAATCGCGCATGATCTCCGACGATTTTTTCTTTGACACAGCGAAGGCGCGCGAGCGCCTCGGATGGCGTCCCAGCCTGAGCGGCGAACAGCTGCTGGTCCAGGCGTATCGGTCGTACACGAGCCGGCGCGAAGACAGCCGGCAGCCCGGTATCGCGGCTGCCTGGTCCCGACCGGCGCCACTTGGCGTGCTGCGATTGCTCAAGTGGGTTTCGTGAACGCTCATTCATTCCTTCTTACTTTTTGGAGCCACTGATTGAAGAACCGACGTTTGCCGCACAATGTTCACCCGATTCCGGCTCAGGACCCCGTTTGGGAAGCAATGATCGCGCAGGTGCGACGGGCCACGATCCACAAACTGCCGCACGCGGAAGTGGAAGCAGAGCAGAGGGTCGTTGAAGAAGTCACCACCTATGCCGAGGCCGCAGTGCGCCGCACCGGCACCGGCACAACACGGCTCGTGGACTGGCTGCCGCAGCCTGCTCCGGCGCCGGGTCCGATTCTCGTCGAGCCGCCGAAACGCGGGCCGGTGGAAGTGCCCGCCGCAAGCACGCGCCCCTGGACGTGGGTCGAAACCCTGGTGCTCGCCGCCTACACCGTTGTGGTCGCGCTCGGTATCGCGTGGCACGAGCCCTGGGCCGATGAGACCCAGGCCTTCCTCATGGCGCGCGACAGCGGATGGTGGCACATGATGTTCCACGAGATCCGCTACGAAGGTTCTCCCGGCCTGTGGCACAGCTTCCTCTGGGTGCTGACGCGTCTGCATCTCGGCATTGCCGGTATGCATTGGATCTCCGGCATTGTTGCTGCCGCCGGGATTTATGTCCTGCTGCGCTACTCGCCGTTCCCGCG
>DATEPN010000179.1:0-4034 GCA_035273225.1 Acidobacteriaceae bacterium
CCGGTCCGGCTCCGGGCTGGTCGAGCGCGGAAACAGCTCGTACCAGGCGGAATAGCGCGCCTTCTCGCGATCGACCGTGACGCGCAACTCGCGCTCGTACCGCGTCTCCATCGCCGGATCCAGATACCGCGCCATCATCTCTGCCAGTGTCGGGTCGAGCGCCGTCTTCTGCGCGGCCGCCGGATCCTTCGGATCGCGCACCTGCGCGGCCCATCGCCGCAGCAGGTCCGCATCGTCGCGGCCCGCGCGCTCCGCAGCCTGCTCGACGAGTTGCGCTCCGTTCAGCAGATCGACGCTGATCTCCTGCCCGGCTGCGATGCGCTTTTCCAGGTCGCTGCGCCACGTGTCGAAGTGATCGATCCACCCCGCGACGGTGTAGAGGTATTCGCCCAGCCGCGCAACGGGAAACGATCCGCGCCAGCGATCGTTGCCGAGCGATTGCATCGGCGCCATGCTCCACGTGGGAATCTCGCGGTAGCGGTACAGCAGACGCGCGGCGACGTGGTCGTGCCCGTCGGCGAAGATGTCCGCCTCCACCTGCACGTTATCGCCGAGGATGCGCTTGATGGCGAAGCGGCCAGCGTCGATCTCCGGATCGACGCCCTCAATCACAACGCGCTTTCGTCCATCCGCGGGCTTTTGCATGATCGCAATCGGCTCAACAGTCCAGGGCCGGACGGAAGCAATGGTGCGCAGATTCGCGTCCGCTCAATCCCTCGTTCGGCACCAGGAATACTTGTTGTCGATGAGAAGCAGAATGAATCGGTTGCCGCACCTGCGCGACATCGCTCCCGCGACCTTAATTCTCCGAAAGCATACTTGGCTCTTCCGGAGCACGCAAGCGCACGAGCCGATCGATCGTGTACGGAGCGCGCTGCGTAGCGGCGTGATAATGCCGTACCTGCAGCTCGCCCAGCAGTCCGATCGCCAGCAACTGCGTGCCGGCAAGAATCAGCACCGCCGCCACCACGAACAGCGGACCGTGTTCGTCCATCACGTGCTGATGCGTGAAGATCTTCAGCGCCAGCAGAAACGCCGAAACCGCTCCCCCGCCCAGAATACCCAGAGCGCCAATGATCCCGAAGAAGTGCAGCGGCCGCGTCATGTAGCGCAGCAGGAAGCGGATCGTCAGCAGATCGAAGAAGACGCGAAACGTGCGCCCGATGCCGTAGTGCGACCGGCCCTTCTGCCGATGCACATTGCTGATCGGAATCTCGCAGATGCTGGCGCCATAAGAGGCCGCCAGCGCCGGAATGAACCGGTGCATCTCGCCGTAGAGCGGAATGTTGTGGATCACCTCGCGCCGATACGCCTTGAACGTGGTGCCGAAGTCGTGAATGTCTACGCCCGAAAGCTTCGCCATCAGCCAGTTGGCGCAACGCGACGGAAAACGGCGCATCACGAAGTTGTCGATGCGCTCCTTGCGCCATCCGCTGACCACGTCGTAGCCCTCCTCGAGCTTTTCGAGGAACGCCGGAATTTCGTTCGGATCGTGCTGCAGGTCGCCATCCATGGCAATGACGAAATCGCCCTGCGCGTGGTCGAACCCAGCCGCCAGCGCCGAGGTCTGGCCGAAGTTCCGGCGCAGCTTCACGACAAGAACGCGGCTGTCCACGGCGGCGATCTCTTCCAGCAGACGGCAGGTGCGGTCGTTCGAGCCGTCGTCGACAAAGACCAGCTCAAACGGGTCGCCCACAATCTCCATCACCCCTTTCAAACGGTCGTAGAGAGCAGTAACGTTCTCTTCCTCATTGTGGAAGGGGACAACAATCGAGTATTTGGGCATGACAACATTATAGATTCCGCCGCCTGCAGAAGGTCACAGCAAAAACGGCCCCCACCCCGGAATCGCCGCGGATACCCCGCCTCGCCCCGAGACCCTCATTCTGCAGGCATGGCGGCAAGTTCCAGCATCTAACCAGCTGCATGGCTTATCCGATTGCCACCGTTGGAACCGCGATCGCCATTGCCCTCGGATTTGTGATCGACCGGGCCGGCGAAACGATCATCGGCCGCCGCACTCCCGACGAGCGGCAGAAGTACACATTTCGCACCAACTTACGGCTCGTCCTGATCATCGCGGTTGCGGTCGCGATCCTGTTGCTCTGGGCCAGGCTCTTCAAAAACGAAGGCACCTTCTTCGGCCTGCTGGGCGCCGGCCTTGCCGTAGCCATGAAAGAACCCCTGCTCAGCATCGCCGGGCGCCTCTCGATCTGGCTGGGCCACATCTACCGCATCGGCGATCGCATCGAGTTCCAGGGCATGGGCGGCGACGTGATCAGCGTCGGCGTCTTCTACACACGCATGCTGGAGATTGGCAACTGGATCCACGGCGACCAGGCGACCGGCCGCATCGTGCAGTTCCCCAATTCCGCTGTCTACCAAAATTCTGTCTACAACTACACCCAGAATTTCTCCTTCATCTGGGACGAACTGGCGCTCCCGGTCACCTACGCCAGCGACGTTCCCGCCGCGCGCGACATTCTGGCGAAGACCGGCGAGGAGTACACCCGCGATTTCCTCAGCAACGCCAAAGGCGAGCTGGAACAGCTCCGCTCCGAGTACCTGCTGCCGGACCTTACCCTGAAGCCAACGGTCTACACCAGGGTGACCTCGAATTACATTCAGCTCACCATGCGGTATCTCGTCGATCCGCGGAAA
Source organism: Acidobacteriaceae bacterium (assembly GCA_035273225.1). GTDB lineage: Bacteria > Acidobacteriota > Terriglobia > Terriglobales > Acidobacteriaceae > Palsa-343. The sequence goes on from DATEPN010000179.1 coordinate 2,662, forward strand.
CGCCGCCCTGCCAATTCCTGGCTTTACGAGCGCATCTTCGACCGCGTCCGCGCCAACGACAAGATCAGCATCGGATCCGACACGATGGACCTCACCCTGCACAACGCCGGCAAAAAGGAAACACCGGAGGAATCGGAAGTTTCGCCGCAGGGCATCCGGGAAATCCCTCGTCGCGAACCCGCCGCCTAAGCCAGATCCGCCACAATCTCCACGGCAATGCGAGCAGCCTCTTCGCACGCCGCGCGGCTCACGTCCCGATGCGTCACGAACCGCACCTTATCGCGCCCCACGCTGCCCGCCAGCACGCCACGCTCTTTCAGCGCGCGCACAAATCCATCTGCCACATTGGGCTGCCGCAGCCGGAAGATCACAATATTCGTCTCGACCGATGCCGGATCGAGATCGATCGCCGGCGACTTCGCCAGCGCCTCCGCCAGCAACCGCGCATTCGCGTGATCCTCATCGAGCCGCTGCGGCCCCTCCTCGAGCGCGATCAGTCCCGCAGCGGCCAGAACGCCCGCCTGCCGCATCCCGCCGCCCAGGCCCTTGCGGATGATCCGTGCACGATCCATCGCCTCCGCCGAGCCGACCAGCATCGACCCGACCGGCGCTCCCAGGCCCTTCGACAAGCAAAACATCACCTTATCGAAGCCGCGCGTCAGCTGCTTCACCGGTACGCCGAGCGCGACCGACGCGTTGAAGACGCGCGCCCCGTCCAGATGCACTGGAACGCGGCGCTCTTTCGCTCCCGCCCAAATCTCCTCCATCGCCGCCAGCGGAGTCACCGCGCCGCCCGCCATGTTGTGCGTGTTCTCGAGGGCGATCAGTCCTGTCTGCGCCCGGTGGTAATGCTTGCCTGTGATATGCGCCTCGATCTCCGCCCAGCTCAGCCGCCCGGTTTCCGTCGGAATCGTCCGCAGCACACACCCCGAGAACGCCGCCGCCATCGCCATCTCCCAGTCCACGATGTGCGAGCGCGCCTCGCAGATCACCTCCTGGCCGTGCTGCGTGTGCAGCCGGATCGCCGTCTGATTCCCCATCGTTCCGCTGGGCAAGAACAGCGCCGCCTCGCGCCCAAAAATCTCCGCTGCCCGCGCTTCAAGACGGTTGATCGTGGGATCTTCCATGTAGACGTCGTCGCCCACCTCCGCCGCGGCCATCGCCGCGCGCATCGCAGCCGTCGGCCTGGTCACGGTGTCGCTGCGCAGATCGATCGTGTCAACAGCGCCTGAAGAAACGGAAACGGGACCGGCGAAAGCAGCAGTGCGGGACGACATAATTTCCTTTTAGCAGATGAGCGGTTAAGCGAGCGCGGGCTCGGCGAGGAACCGGGCGAAGACTTCGTTCGACAGCAGCCGCCCGCGCGGTGTCAG
>DATEPN010000180.1:0-8304 GCA_035273225.1 Acidobacteriaceae bacterium
TCAGCGTACATGCTGGAAATTCTGAATAAGTAGCGAGGAATCCCATGAGACAGGAATGGTTCGTGGCAGCGGTACTCGGCGTGTCGATGCTGGCCGTGGCGCAGCAGCCGCCGAAAGTAATTAACGCGCAGTTTCACACTGAGCCGGTCGGCGCAGGACTGTCCGCGACGGTGGGCCGATTTCAGCATTCAAGTGGACCGCTCTGGCTGGGCTATGAGGTTGCGGCTGTACCCCGAACCCGTTTCGCTGTGTGTTCGGGGAACGGGGACTCAATGGACGATGGATGTTGCGGTGTCTACCGATTAGAGGATTCAGACAACAGCTTCCGGACTTCGGATAACGCTCAGCCGGCGCAGACAAACATTGACGTGCTGGTTCGGATCGATCAGGGAGCGGTCGACAAGGTTCGGTTCATCGGAACGGGATGTCGGGTCGATGCGGGAGGACTGCCTTTCACGTGGATAACGGACGTTCAGCCCGACGACAGTGTCGCGTGGCTATCGAGCCTTGTGACGGCGGGAGACAAACGACACGCAGACCAGGCGCTGGCGGCGATTGCGATGCATGAGACTTCCGGGGCCACAGCTGCGCTCGCCGGATTTACATCTTCGTCGAATCCGCTATGGGTGCGTGAGAAGGCTGCGTTCTGGCTGGGTGCGGGGCGCGGGCATGATGGACTGCTGGAACTGGAAAAGCTGGCGAAGGATTCCGATCCGGAATTTCGGAAAAAGCTCGCGTTCGATTTTTCTGTGAATCACGATCCGGCGGCGGTCGACGATCTGATCAGGATGGCGAAGTCGGATGCGGACACGCGCGTCCGGGAGCAGGCGATCTTCTGGGTCGCACAGAAAGCGGGTAAGAAAGCTGTGGCGACCTTAAAGGATGCATTGGAGAACGATCCTGAAGTTTCGGTGAAGAAGAAGGCGGTATTCGCGCTAAGCCAGCTGCCGAAAGACGAGGCCGTACCGCAACTGCTGCATGTCGCCCAGACAAACAGCGATCCCGCGGTACGGAAGGAAGCGATCTTCTGGCTGGGACAGACGCACGATCCGCGGGCTCTCGCATGGTTCGAACAGATTTTGGAGAAATAGGTTAACCGAGCCAGGCATGCTTGACTCTTCGCTCCACCAGAGCGGCAATGGAACCCGGAGAAGAAGCGATCTGACTGCTTTCTCCGGGAGGGCTGATTGAGTACGTCAGTTGATGACCAGCTAAAAGCTTTGCCGGGATGAGTCGTTAGGATCTCCAACCCCTAACATCACTCATAAAAAGCCGACTGCAAATGCCGGGGGGCGCACCATCATCTGTCCTCAGCTCCTCCACCTGATCTATCGCCGGCTGGCTACATTTTTGCTCATGCATCCAGCTGGCGACCTCACCGCAATCGATACCGGTCAAAATGCATCTGTGGTGATGCCGCAGGTTTTTGTGCAATACTGCTGTGGTCATCGCACAGGAGGATGGAATGGGCGAGGCGAAGCTGGATTTGCTGCAGGGGACGCTGGATCTGATGGTGCTGCAGACGCTGGCGGCGATGGGCGCGCAGCACGGGTATGGGATTGCGCGGCGCATCGAGCAGGTGAGCGGGAACGAGGTGCTGCTGAATCAGGGGACGATCTACGCATCGCTGGTGCGGCTGCAGCAGCGGGGCTGGATTGACGCGGCGTGGGGTACGTCGGAGAACAACCGCAAGGCGAAGTTCTACACGATCACGAAGCGCGGGCGGAAACAACTGGCCGAGGACGCGGCGCACTGGCAAAGGCTCAGCGCGGTCATGGGGCGGGTAATGGAACAGGTTCCAGGTGACCGTTAGAAGTCAGGCGCAGGCCACATGCCGCTGAAGAGGAGATCGGGAGCGGAGCACCAGGGATAGCGAGGAATGGGCGATGCACGACGGATGGGTGCGGAGAGGCGCGAAACGGGTGAAGGCGTTCGTTCACAAGCGAGCGCTGGATCGGGAGCTGGACGAGGAGATGGCGTCGCACTTGGAATTCGCCATCGAGGAAAACCTGCGGCGTGGCATGAGCGAGGAAGAGGCGCGGAGGCGAGCGATGGCGGAGTTTGGCGGAGTGCAGCAGGCGCGGGAAAGGCAAAGAGCGGAGCGGGGATTACCGTTTCTGGATGTGATGGCGCAGGATGCGCGGTTCACGTTACGGACGCTCAGGCGTGATCTGGGGTTCACAATTGTTGCGGTGGTGATGCTGGCGCTGGGAATCGGTGCGAATGTCGCCGTGTTCAGCGTGGTGAACACGATTCTGCTGCGACCGTTGCCACTGCAGTATTCAAAGGATCTGGTGTGGATTGCTCCGCCCCCGCAGAAGTGCGGCCTCAGCTGCGCTACGTATTCGGTAGATGCGTACAACGAGTTCAAGGCGCAGAGCCGGTCGTATGAGGACGTGACGGGATATTTTGCGTTCTCGACGCCCGACAATCTGCGGCTGACCGGGCATGGCGAGCCAGTACCGGTGACGGGCATCGAAGTGATGACTAATTTCCTTCAGACGCTGGGCGTGCAGCCGGCTTTGGGGCGCTTGTTTACGGCGGACGACGGGCGCCACGGGGCGCATCCGGTGGTGCTGCTGGAGAACGCGTATTGGAAGCGGCAGTTCGCAGGGGATCCGGCAATTGTGGGAAAAGAGATCGATCTGAACGGGTCGCCGACAACGGTGGTGGGTGTGCTCCCCGCGAGCTTCGATTTCGGGGCAGTCTTTTCGCCGGGCGAACGCGTTGATCTGCTATCGGCAGAGATTCTGGACGATGAGCGGCTGTGGGGCAATATTGTGCCCATGATCGGCCGGCTGAAGCCGGGCGTGACGCTGGCGCAGGCGCAGGCGGACGCGAATCGAGTCGTGCCTCACCTGTGCTGGGGTGAGAGGAACCCGCAATCCTGCGGAAGCTACGCCAAGGGCCCGAACGGAGGGATGGCTCTGCGGACACTGAAGGACTATGTGAGCGGGCGGATCCAGCGGTCGCTGGAACTGCTGTGGGGCGCAGTAGGGCTGATTCTGCTGATCGTGTGCGTGAATCTCTCGAACCTGCTGTTGGCGCGATCGGCGGCACGGAGCAAGGAGTTTGCGATGCGCAGCGCGCTGGGTGCGCCGCGGAGCCGGATCGTGCGGCAACTGCTGACGGAGAGCCTCATCCTTTCGGCAGGCGGGGCGGCGCTGGGGCTCGGGATCGCGTATGGGGTGACATACTGGCTGACCCAGGCCGGATCGATTGCCCTGCCGCTGCTGTCGAGCATCCGGCTGGACCGGGCGGCGATGGGATGGACGCTGCTGGTGACCGTTGCGACCGCGTTTCTGTTTGGACTGATGCCTGGCCTGAAGATGGCAAGCGGATCGATGCAGGAGGCGCTCAAAGATTCCGGCGCTGGAGCCGGCAAGGGACTGCGGCATGGGCGAATTCGGGCCGCGCTTGTGATCAGCGAGGTAGCATTGGCCTGCGTGCTGGTCGTGGGCGCGGGACTGCTGCTGCGAAGCTTCCTGCGGGTGCTGGACGTGGATCTGGGATTTGCACCAGACCAGGCAGCGTCGATCAAGATGGATCTCGACTACAGCGCGCCTACGGCGGAAGCCAGCGTGTCGAAGCTGTCACAGATCCTTCAGCAGGCGATTGCGCGGGTGAGCGCTCTGCCGGGCGTGGAGGCGGCTGGCATCGTGGATTATTTGCCGCTGGGCCCGAATCGCTCCTGGGGAGTGCCGACACCGCAGGGAAAGAGCTATTCAGAGGGGGCGCTGCCATCGCCGCTGGTTTATGTGTGCTCGCCAGGATATTTCCGTGCGATGGGGATGCGCGTGCACGGACGCGATTTTACGTGGGATGACAACCTGAAGAGCCAGGAGGTGGTGCTGATCAATGCGGCGGCCGCGCGGGTTTACTGGCCCGGCGAAGATGCGGTGGGCAAGGTGCTGGTCAGCGGGCGCGAGCAGCTGCACGTGATTGGCGTCGTCGACGATGTGCATGCCTCGAGCGTTGAAGACGAGAAGGGCTGGCAGATCTATTATTCGACGCTGCAGAAGTCGCCGTCAGGAGCGCAGCTGGTGATCCGCAGTAAAGTGCCCCCGGCTACGCTGGCGGGCAGCGTGCTGCGTGCGCTGCGCGAACTGAATCCAAACCAGCCGGCCGCGGAGTTCCGGCCGATCCGGACGATTGTGGACCGCGCGGTTTCGCCGCGGCGGTTTTTCGTGCTGCTGGTGGGAGTGTTTGCGGCGCTAGGCCTAATTCTGGCTGCGCTGGGAATCTACGGCGTGATTGCGTACGGAGTGACGCAGCAGACGCAGGAGATCGGGATCCGGATTGCGCTCGGGGCGAGCCGCGCGCGCGTGCAGTTGGGAGTGATGGCCAGAACGCTGGGCCTGGTAGTTGCTGGGCTGATGACAGGCACGGTGATGTCTCTGGCTGTGGGGCGGCTGCTTACCTCGATGCTGTTCGGCACGCAGCCCACGGACGCGGCGACCTATGCAGGGATGGCGGCGCTGCTGGTGATGGTGGCGTTGCTAGCCGGCTATCTGCCGGCATGGCAGGCGTCGCGGATTAACCCGATGGTGACATTGCGTAATAACTGAAACCAGGATCGCATGAGCTTGCAGGAACGAATTCGTTCGGGTGTTGCCCAGAAAGTATGGTTGCAGGATCTCCGCGAGTGCGAATTCGCCGACTATCGAATCCAGCTTGATCGTCCGGAAACACGCGTTGAGTCTTCTCTGGACAAACGCCCGAGGATGCTGGTCCTACTCGCAGCGCAGAGCGGTCATCGGGTCTACGCGGGTGGGGCACGCGGGGCGGGCAGTGAGCAGGCAAGGATTCCAACCAGCAGCAGCAGACCTGCGGTGAGAGCGAACGTGACCGGGTCGGTTGGGCGCACGGCGTAGAGCAGGCTCATTAGCAGGCGCATGGCACCGAATGCCGCGCCACAGCCCGTGATCGCCCCAAGAACGATCAGCAAGAGTCCCTGACGAGCCCCCATGGACCAGATGGAACTGAGGTGCCGGATGCGGCACGGCTATTTCGGCCTTCTTACCGGCGCGATCCCTCTGTTTCGTATTTCCAGTTTGACGAAAGCCTGCCTACCCGTCGTCCCAATCTCTATGGCATTGCCGTCGCGAGCAACATCGGGCGGGTACCGGCTGATGCTGCGAGTTAGATCCTACGCTGCGGACAAACGCCTTTTCCGCCTGTTCGACAACTCTTACGAACAGCATGATGAGGACGGTGTAGCTGAAAACAACGAGATCAGGCCTTCGGGTATGGTGGGATGTGCGAGAACCGCCTCTCGTAGCGCCGTATAAGGTAGACCGCCAAGCATCGCAATCTGTATGCAGCCCATGATTTCGCCTGCCCCTACGCCGAAAGCGGCAAATCCGATAATCCGATCGCTGTCGCATGCCACAAGACACTTAAGAAAGCCCCGTGTTTCCATCAGGCTCCGGGCGCGTAGTACCGCGGCCATGGGTGCTTTGAAAAGCCTATACGCGATTCCTCGCTTCTTTGCTTCCGTCTCGCTTAGCCCGATGCGCGCAAATTCTGGATCGGTGAAAAGGCAGAAGGGCACCTGTCTGCCAGTCGTAACGTGATTGCCGCCGAGAATGTTATCGCGAACGACTCGGAAATCATCTTCGCTGATGTGGGTGAAATGCGGGCTGCCGGCGACCTCCCCAACAGCCCACACGCCCGGTGCAGTGGTTTCGAGGCGTCCATTGACCTTGATATAGCCGTGATCTGTTAATTCCACGCCCGCCAGCTCAAGCCCTATGTCTTCGGTGTTCGGGGTGCGCGCACCTGTGACCAGCAGATGCGAACCCTCAATCGTCCCTTCGATTCCGTCCCGTTGGAGCAAAAGTCGTACCGATTGGCCCGAAATTCCCGAGACACTTTGCACTTTAGAGTTCAGAGCGAGGTGAATCCCTTCGTCTTCGAAGAGGCTCCGCAACCCATCGGTTACGTCCTCATCTTCGCGATGTAGCAAACGATTGTTGCGATCGACGACTGTGACTTTGCTGCCAAAGCGCCGCATGGCCTGCGCAAACTCCAGGCCGACGTAGCCACCTCCGAGCACGATCAGGTGTTCGGGGATAACGTCGAGCTCCAGAGCTTCGACGTGACTCAATGGTTGCGCCTCATTCAGTCCGGGCGTGTCATCGACAGAGGCATGTGTGCCGGTCCCGATGATGACATTCGTTCCACGAAGCAGCCGTTTCGTACCATCGGAGAGTGTGGCCTCGAGCGTGCGAGGCCCGACAAAACGTCCTGTGGCCATGATCAGTTCTGCCCCGCTTCGATGGTACAGATCGAGATGCGTATCCACCAGGCCTTGCACCATGCGACGTTTCCGCTCTCGCACGGCAGCCATTTTGACCGAAAAGTCCTCGGCGATAATGCCAAATTCTTCGCTGTTGCGCACGTAATGTGCAACCTGCGCGGTGTGGATAATGTTTTTGCTGGGAAGACAGGCAATGTTAGGGCAAGCTCCACCAACGTATTTGCGCTCGATCGCCGCGACGCGTTGCCCCCGTCGTGCGAACGTCCAGGCCAGCAGCTTTGCCCCGGTACCGCTACCAAGAATGAGAAGGTCATATTCTTCCGGTTGTCCTGTCCCGCTCATCAGTCACTCCAATTCAGTTTTGGTTTTTGATTCCCGTCGATTCGCTTTCACTGAGCATACGGGGAGGCATTCACCTATGCTCTTTCAATCCAGTGTTGCCCGGGCTGCTTCGAAGATGATGTCTGCCACCTTGTCTGGCGCGGTAAGAAGCGGCGTATGGTCGACGGTGAACGATCGGATCGTTGCCTTCATGCGCTCAGCCATAAAGCGCTGCGTTTTGGGATTAATCATCCGATCCTCTTCCGCAATCAGGTACCATGTGGGCTTTTTCTTCCAGGCTGGCGAACCGACCGGCTCCTGAATGCACTTCACCGAAATCGGCCGCTGCACCGCGCGGCACAGAGCGATCTGTTCGGCACTCGCGTTCTGCGCAAAAGCCTCGGCGAAGCTCTCTTCAGGCATCCAGATAAAGCCATCCGCATCGGGCGTGAGCTTCGGCGCCTTCGCATGAGATTCGTCCCTGTAAAACACCTCGGCAACTGTTTCTCCCTCGTTCGGAGCAAGAGCCGCGACATAGACCAATGCCTTTACGCGCTCGTCACCTGCGGTTCCCGCAACCGCGCCGGCGTAGGCGTGTCCGGCAACGATAACCGGGCCCTGCGTGCGAGCGATTGTTCGCCGTAATGCCGCTGCGTCGTCGCTGAGGGAAGTGAGTGGAATCGGGGCGGCCACAACGTTGAATTCCTTGTTCTGGAGTGCGCGGATGACCTGCTCCCAGCTTGATCCATCGGCCCATGCACCATGGATTACAACAACCGTAGCGCTCTTGAATGCGGACATGACCGGCTTTTCTCTTTTCTGCTTTGTGGGAATGGATGTGATGCGGAGTGCCGGCCGGATCAGGCGAAAAAGCTCAAAATCTTCTGCGCGATGAATTCTGAGGAATCCTCCAGCGCAAAGTGGCCGGTGTCGAGCAGATTTAACTCGGCTTTTGGAATGTCGCGCAGATAAGCTTGCGCTCCCTCGACCGTAAAGAAGGGATCGTTCTTGCCCCACACAATCAACGTCTTCGGCTGCTTGCTGCAAAAGAACGTATGCCATTCGTCATAGTGCCGCAGATTCGCCTGGTAATTGTGCAGCAGGTTCAACTGGATGGCATTGTTGCCGGGGCGATCGAGAAAGTGCTGATCGACAATATAGGCGTCCGGGCTGATTCGGTTCACATCCTTTACACCGTGCGTGTACTGAAAGATCGTCGTTTGGAGTGTAAGCAGTGCGCGCACAGGCGCTTCGGTTTCCGCGGTGCGGTTGGCCCAGAACGGCTTCATGGGATCGAAGGCGCCGCCGATTCCTTCGGCGTAGGCATTTCCGTTCTGAACGATAATGCCCTCGATTGCATCCTGATGTCTGAAGGCAATGCGATAGCCAATGGGAGCGCCGTAGTCCTGCACGTAGATGCTGAATCTCTTCAAGCCCAAAGCGTTGAACAAGAAATCTTCGACATAGTCTGCCAGATTGTCGAAGGTGTACTCGAACTGGCTCACATCGGGCGCATCGCTATAGCCGAAGCCGATGTAATCCAGTGCGATGATGTGAAATTTCGCGGCAAGCTGAGGGATCAGGTCGCGGAACATGTGCGACGAACTCGGAAAGCCGTGCAGAAGCACGATTGTTGGAGACTCTTTGGAACCTGCCTCACGGTAAAACATCCTAAGGCCGCGAACCGTGGCGTGTTGATATGTTTGCATAAGCTCTCTCCT
>DATEPN010000181.1:0-27285 GCA_035273225.1 Acidobacteriaceae bacterium
TGCGAGTTGACGTGCAGACCGCTGACGATCCGGAAGTGCAACTCCACCGTCTGCGGCTTGCCCGCCGGCTCGGTCACCTGCTGGGGATAGAGGAAATGCACCAGTTGCTGATTGGCGGAATTCGCAGCGTTCGCCGAGTTCTGCCAGGGCAGTCTTTGCGGAGACGCCGCAACCGCGCCGAACACACAGGCCGCAAGTGTTACAGCCGAGAGGATCTTCATGAGGATGCTCCGCCGATCGCCTTCCGGATGTCGGCTTCGATCTCAGCACGCGGCGCGAGGCCGACGGTCGAAGCGACGATCTTGCCGTTTTTGTCGATGAAGAACGTCGTCGGCATGGCATCGACCCGATACTGATCTTCGACCCTCTGCGCGCTGAGCAGCACAGGGTAATTCATGTGCATTTTTGTCACGAAGTCGGAGATGTCGCGCTTCTGTGTGAAGAGCTTGGCAGGATCGTCGCGGTCGAGATCGTCGGTCGAAACGCCCAGAATCTCCAACCCATCTTTAGCGTACTGGTCGTGTAGTTTCTCGAACCAGGGAATCTCCACCTTGCAGGGACCGCACCACGTCGCCCAGAAGTCCACGACCAGCGGCCGGCCTTTGTAGCTGGCCAGAGAAACCTTCTTCCCGCTGCTCAGGTCTTCGAGCGTAAAGTCGGGTGCGAGCTTGCCATTCAGCGGGCTGATATAGGGGTTCTCCGTCGCGGCGACGCTGTCCCCCTGATTCGTGTCGTCCACGGTGCCCGCAGTGGCATCGCCGTTGGCCGGCTCGAGACGCATCTTGATGGCCTGCTGTGCGCGCTGGCGCTGCCTGTAATTCATCACGCCCGCGGCGATCATCAGCCCCAGGGCCGCTACCATCGCCACCAGTACTGCTATGTTCCGACGCAAATCGGGAAACCTCGTTCCTCTCCATTCTAGCGAAGCCCGCCGGGCCGGGTGATAGCATCAGGAGTTTCAGAGCCATGAGCACGTTGCATACTCCCGCGCACCTGGTGCGGATCGAGGCCGAGGCGCTGCTCGCCCTGGCCGCGCGCCTCGAGGGGCCTATGGCGGCCGCCTTCGAGCAGGCTGTCCAGCGCGTCTTCGATTGCGGACAGGCCCGCGGCCGCGTCGTGGTCACCGGTATGGGCAAGAGCGGCATCATCGCCCAGAAGATCGCCGCGACGCTGAGTTCCACCGGCAGCCCGGCGCTGTTCCTGCACCCCGCGGAAGCTGTCCACGGCGATCTGGGCATGATCACGGAAGGCGACCTGGTCATCGCGCTCTCCGCCAGCGGAGAAACCGAAGAGATCCTGCGCCTGCTCGCCACCATCGAGCGCCGCGGCAACGCGCTCATCTCGTTCGTCTGCGACCTCAACTCGACGCTGGCTACCGCAAGCGACATTGCGCTGGACTGCTCCGTGCCGCATGAGGCCTGCGGCCTGGGACTGGCCCCGACCGCCTCCACCACCGCGATGCTGGCGCTCGGCGACGCGCTGGCCATTGCCGTCTCCCTGCGCCGCGGCTTTCGCGTCGAGGACTTTGCCGCCCTGCACCCCGGCGGCAAGCTGGGCAAGCAACTCGCCACCGTGCGGCAACTCATGCACTCCGGCGAAGCCATTCCCCGCGTGAACACCAGCACGTCCATGAAGGACGTCATCTACGAGATGTCCCGCAAAAAGCTGGGGATGACGGTGGTCGAAGACGACGGACGGCTCGCCGGAATCATCAGCGACGGGGATCTGCGCCGCCTGCTCGAGGCCGATGGTCCCGATGGCCTGCGCAAGACGGCCGGCGAGGTGATGAATCGATCGCCCAAAACCATCGGAGCCGCCGAAATGGCGGTCCGGGCTCTTCATACCATGGAAGAGAAGAAGATTACCTCGCTGATCGTGGTCGATCCTTCAAACGAAAGCCGGGTCGAAGGCGTCATTCATTTGCACGATCTCTGGGGCACAGAACTGATCTGATACAGGGTGGATCATCCTCTGTCCTGAGACATCTAAACAAGCATAGGATTCCAGTATGCGGTGGGTCACTTCAGTTGCGGGGCCGGCGTTCGGGAATCATTTCCTCCGGCTTGGTCTGGCGCTTGCGTTGGCTGCGCCGGTGGCGATGGCCCAGCAAGGGGGAAACGGCGCCACTAACCACGATGGCGCCGCGGGATACAACCGCAACTCCAACGCGCCCTCCGCACCGCGATTCACGTCGACCTTCGGCCCGCAAACCGTGGTGGTTCCGGGACGGGGGACTCTGGGCAGGCGGGGTGCTCCGGACTACGCCGCGAGCTGGGGCATCGTCAACCGCGGCGGAGGCCAGCACGAAGGACATCATGACCGTGATCGCGACCGTCATCGCTCTGGTTACGCTGCATTTCCGATCTACAACCCCTGGGCGCTGATGCCCTGGGATTACGGCTATCTGGACAACAACGGCTACCCCACGGAGGAGAGCGGCGCTGAGCCTGCTCCGCAGGGCGAAGCGGGGCCACCGCAGGACGAGCAGTACCGCCGGTCCTATCCGCCTGCCGAAAATGACTACGCGCCGCCACCGCCTCGCACTGCGATGCAGCCTGCGCCCCCCGCATCCGCCGCACCGGCGCCCGCAGCGTCACCTGCGCCCGTAGCGTCACCTGCGCCCGTTTCCGGTGAGCCCGCGCTCACGCTGATCTTCAAAGACGGTCGTCACCAGTCGGTTCGGAATTATGCAGTGACCCGCAACTCTGTCATCGTGCTGGACGACGCCGCCTCTGGCCGCCAGCAGCGGATTCCGCTGGCCGAACTGGATCTGGGCGCGACGAAGCAGGCTGCCGAACTGGCAGGTCTCGACTTCAACCCACCGGCGTAAGCCCGCTCACATGGGACGCACGTAGAAGAACTGGCCCAGGCCAATCGTGAAGAGAAAGCAGCCGTAGAGCGCGTGCTCGAGCGACGTAGCTGCCATCGATTTCGTATTCAGGTAGTGCCGCGCGAACAGGATGCCGCCCAGAAACGTCAGCGCGATGGCCTCCCAGTTATGAAAGACCACGTGCATCAGGGCAAAGGCCGCGGCGCTGGCGAAGATCAGCATGCCTGGCCGGCCGCTGGGGTCCGGCTGCAGCAGCGGACGATACCGGTGCAGCAAAAACGCGCGGTAGACCAGGCCCTGGGGATAGACGGAAAGCACCGGATACGTCGCGATCACCACCAGCCACAGCACCGGGTGGGTGCGCGGCAGAATCAGGAACAACTGCGGCGCATACACGTGGACCAGCGCGCTGATGACGACGACGCCGGTCCCGAAGAGAGCCATGATTTGCGCGAGCTGCTGCCGCACGCCCGCACCATTCCAGAACTGTCGCCGGTCGAAGGTCGGATCGCGCAGCAGCACAACGAGCGCATAGACGCACCCGCCCCACAGAATCGGTAGCCGCGGCAGCGCCGTTGCGAAACTGAAGAACAACCCAACGGGGAGGCAAACGAACAGCAGCACAAATTCGCCGAGCAGCATCAGCCGCAGGCGTATGGCTGGACGTTCTATGAGAGCAGGAGCGGCAGGGAACTGCAGCAGTTTTCCGGTCAGCGCTGCTGCATCGCTGTGGAGATTCGGCCCGATCGGGTTAACGGGTTCGGCCTGCGGAACCACCGCTCGCTGTGGGGTCATGGGCTGCGCTGGCAGCCTCCACTAGCCTGCTGCCAATTCCTTGGCGCGCTGCGAAGCGCGCATGACAGCTTTGATGAGCGTTACCCGCAATCCGCCTTCCTCTAATTCCAAAATTCCGTCAATCGTGCAGCCCGCCGGGGTTGTCACTGCATCTTTCAGCAGTGCGGGATGGTATCCCGTCTCGAGCACCATCCTGGCCGCGCCAAACGTGGTCTGGGCCGCCAGCAGTGTTGCTATGTCGCGCGGCAATCCCACCTTCACGCCCGCCTCGGCCAGCGATTCCAGAATGATGTAAATGAAGGCCGGTCCGCTGGCGGACAAGCCCGTCACCGCGTCCATGTGCTTTTCGTCGACGATCACGGTGCGTCCGACCGCGGAGAAGAGCTCCTCGGCCAGCGCCATATGCTGCGGCTGGACGAAGCGTCCCCGGCACAGCGCCGAGATGCCTGCGCCCAGCATGGAAGGCGTGTTCGGCATGGCGCGCACCACCGGTACCTCTTCCACCGCCGCGCGCTCGATCGCCTCGGTCCGGACTGAGGCTGCAAACGAGATCAGCAGCTTCTCCGGAGTCAGCGCCGGGCGAATCTCCTCCACCAGCGCCGGAATCTGAAATGGCTTCACCCCCAGCAGCAGGACATCGGCCTTCTGCGCCATCGCAAGGTTGTCGGTCGACACTTCGATACCCCACTGCGTCGACAGCACCGCAGCGCGTTCCGCGTGCGCAACCGTGGCGAAGAGCCGCTCCGGCGAGATGATCTGCTGTTTGAGGAACGCCTGCAGCAGAATGCCGCCCATCTTGCCCGCGCCGAGTACCGCAATCGTGCGCGAGGACAATGTATCGTCCTGCTGCGCCGGAATAACCGTCGTGATTTCGTCAGCCATATTGTTCCTATTCTGCCTTTGCTGCGTGCTGCTGAGTCTGTGCCGTGATCCATGCGTTGATCCGGGCATCGAGAACGTCCAGCGGCAGCGCGCCGGAGTCGACGACCTGATCGTGGAAGGCCTTCAGGTCGAACTTCGGTCCCAGCGCCTTCTCCGCCCGCGCGCGCAGTTCGAGAATCTTCAGCTGGCCCATCTTGTAGCCCAGCGCCTGCGCCGGCCACGCGATGTAGCGATCCACCTCGGCATTCACCGTGGCATCGTCCAGCCCCGAATGCGCCTGGAAGTAGTCGACCATCTGCTGTCGCGACCAGTGCTCCGAATGAACGCCCGTGTCCACGACCAGCCGGATCGCGCGGAAGATGTCCGCCTCCAGCCGCCCGAAATCCGAATAGGGATCCTGATACAAGCCGATGTCCTTGCCCAGCTGCTCGGCGTAGAGTCCCCAGCCTTCGGTGTATGCGGTGTAGTGGATATATTTCCGGAAGTCCGGAATCCCGGTCAGCTCCTGCGCGATCGAGATTTGCAGGTGATGTCCGGGTAGTCCCTCGTGGTAGGCGATCGATTCCACGTTGGCCAGCGAGCGATGCTCGTAATCGTAGGTGTTCACGAAGACGGTGCCCGGACGCGAGCCATCGGGCGTGCCGTGCTCGTAATACGCGGGAGCCTGATCCTTCTCCATGAACTGCGGAACGGCTTCGACCACCAGCGCCGCCTTCGGCAGGCGCCCAAAAAGCTGTGGCAGCTTCGGCCGGATCTTGTCCAGATCGGCGCGATAGGCATCGAGCAGCGCGTCGCGGCTCGCCGGGTGCAGCTTCGGATTCGCAGCAATCGCCGCGCGCAGCGCAGCAATATCGGCGTAGCCCAGCTTCTTCGCGATGGCCAGCATGTCGGCCTCATCTTTGGCCACCTGCTCGACCCCGATCTGATGAATCTGCGCAGGCGTCAGCTCGGTCGTCGTGCTCTGCTTCACGCGAAAGGCGTAGTACTCATCGCCTTCGGGCAGCGCCCAAACGCCGGGCTCCGTTCGTCCCGCGGGAATGTACTGCGCCTGCAGAAACTTCGCGAATCGCTGGTACGCCGGATAGACCTGCTTCGTGATCGCCGCAAGCAGTTCGTCATGAATGCGCGTCTGATCGGCGGCCGGAATGCTCGCGGGAAACTTCTTCAGCGGACGCGCAAACGGGCTGTCGTCCGGCTTCTGCGCCAGCAGCGCATTCACCTGGACCAGCACCTTCTCCAGAAGATATTTGGGCGGGACGCGATGGTCCTCCATCCCGGTCATCATGTTGTCGGTGATCTGCCGGAACGCGTTGGGTACCTTATTGAGCCGCGCGATGTAGTCGTCGTAATCCTTCACGCTGGTGAAGCTCAGCTGCGGCACCAGTTGCGGCAGCCCGAGATGCAGCCCGCTGAACTGGTTCTCGGGCATCTCCCACGGCTTGAACTGCGACGCCTCCTGGTCTTCGATCAGCTGCCGGACCATCAGGTCTTTGCTGAGCACCTCCTGGTCGTCCATGCCCGCCGTGTCGATCTCGCCCAGCTTCAGCAGGTATTCGCGGCCGCGCTCCAGTTCTGCGTTGTAGGCTTCGACGGAGTAGTCCGTGAGCTGGTCGTTCCAGCGCTTGTCGCCAATGGTGGAGGCGAACTCGGGCGAATGGCTGAGCCGGTCTTCCCAGATCTGCGCGAAGACGCCGTTCAGCTCCTTCCGCCGCGAGGCCAGGTCACCGGCGGTGCTTGTTGCGCCGGGTGCGGCCTGAGCGGCGACAGCAGGAGGAAGAGCAGCCAGACCGGCCAGCAGGGCCGCTGTGCAGGAGATGATTCGAATTCTCATGAGGAGCAAGGGATACTTGCTCCAGAATACAGGCAGGGAACGGCCGCATGCGGCTCAGGCGACCGCTTCGATCATCGGGACCGGCGCCGCTGCAGCTGTCCGCAGGGGCATGGTGATCGAAAATGCGGTGCCGGACTGGTTCGCTCCGCAGCGGCTGCGGACCTGAATGGTCCAGCCATTCCGCCGCACGATTTCGCCGGTCACCCACAGCCCCAGGCCCGTGCCGGTCTCGCCTTTCGTCGTGACGAACGGCTCGAAAATCGCCGGCAGCAGTGCGCTCGGAATACCCGAACCGGTATCGGCAATCGTCAGGCGCACGCGCGCCTTCCCATCCACGCCCGTGAGCGAGGCAATGCGGATGCGCAGCCGGCCGCCGCGCCGCATCGCATCCACGGCATTGCCCACGATATTCGCGATCACCTGCCGCAGTTCCCCGGGACTGGCCAGAACCGTCGCCGCATTCGACCGGTCCTCCAGCTGTACGGCGATATTTGCCGCCGCCAGACGCGAGTTATACAGGACCAGCACCGACCGCAGCACCCCGGCCACTTCCGTGTCCACCGGGTGATTGGGCTCGCGGTAGAAGCGCAGCGTCTGTTTTGCAATTTCCGCTACGCGCGCCAGTTCCTGCTCCGCATCGGTGAGATATTTCCTGGCCTGCTCGGCGTCCGGTGTCACGCGCATCAGGTACAGCAGATTCGTGACCGCTTCCAGCGGATTATTGATCTCGTGCGCGATGCTGGCTGCCAGCCGGCCGGTGACGGCGAGCTTCTCGGAGCGCCGCAGCGCCTCCTGCGCCCGTGCGTATTGCTCCATCTGATCGCGAATCTGGTACTGCCGCTGCCGTGCTCGCAGCACCATCTCCAGCGTGCTCAGCAGTGTTTCAGGGCGAATCGGCCGCTCCAGCAGAAACACATTGCCCAGCGGCCGCCGCAGCATGCGCAGCCGCTCACTCTGGATCGTCACGCGCCCGCCGACCGTCAGCAGGATCAACGGGAAGTCCGACCATGGCGGCTGCTGCTCGATGACCTTGTGTAATTCGGTCATGGCACGGATGGTCATGGCTTCCTCGGAGATCAGGGCCGCACCGGCGCCCAACTCGATCTCCCGGCACAGTTCGTCCGCCGAGGAAACGGCGTGACACGGCATACCACGCCGCTGGAGCAGCCCCGCAATCAGCTGGTTGTCCTTGCCAGTGGGAGCGAGGATGATTGTGCGGCTATCATGGGCCGAGATTTTAGTCTCCGGTAACAGCTCCGTCCTCCTGGTGACCGAGGGTGCTGAGCAGCCGGGGCACCCCGGTGAGCACCCCCTGGAACTGCGACAGCGGCTTGCCCACGCGGACTTCTCCATTCTCCATCACGAACTCGCGGATCGTGCGCTCGTGCGAGCCGCTGCGCTTCTTGACAACCGAGATGGCCTGTCGAATCTCGCCCGCCCGTTCAAAATACCGGAACAGCAGAATGGTGTCGGCCAGATAGCTAACATCGACCGGAGAATGCATGGCGCTCCCAATGACGCCCGACTGTGCCAGCGTGATGATGGTCGCAATGCCCTGCTGTCCCGTGTAGGAGAACAGCTCATGCAGCTGCATGGCGAGGTACTGCTCATCGGGCATCGCATTCAGCAGCCCGTTCATGCTGTCGATGACCAGCAGCCGCAGCTCCTGACCGTCCACCAGCTCCCGAATTTGCGCGATGAACTCACCGGGCGACAGCTCGGCCGGATCGATTTGCCGTAGCTCCAGCGTGCCCTCCTCGATCAGCTCATCCGGTTCCAGGCCAAGGCCGCGGGCCCGGTCCAGCGCTGTCGACAGCGACTCGTCGAAGGCGAAAATCGTAGCTTTTTCGCCCCGCTTTGCCGCCGACCAGGCATAGCGGAACGCGGTCGTCGATTTCCCGCAACCCGCCGGGCCAATCAGCAGCGTGCTGGTGCCGCTGTCGATGCCGCCCCGCAGCAGATCGTCGAGCCCCTGCAGGCCACTTGGCACACGCTTGCGCTCGAATCCGGGCTTATGCTCGGCCGCGATCAGCCGCGGGAAAATTTGCAGTCCGCCGGTTTGGATCACGTAGTCGTGGTATCCCTCCCGGAACGCAGATCCCCGCAGCTTGTGCACGGCGAGACGGCGACGGATGATGCCGTAATCCCGTCCCAGGCTTTGCATCACCACCACACCGTGGGCAATGCTCTGCAGTTGCAGATCATCGCCGCCCGAACCGGTCCGGTCGTCCAGCAGCAGCACGGTGATGTTGCGGCCGGATACTTTTCTCTTGAGCGCCAGAATCTGGCGGCGATACTTCAGCGGGTCGCGCGCGAGCATGCGCAACTCGGCCAGCGAATCGAACACCAGCCGCTGTGGCTGTACCTCTTCGACCCGGTTCAGAATAGAGCCGATCGTGTCCGCCAGCTCCACTTCCGAGGGGTGAAAAACGGTGTACTGCGACTCCGGCGTGAGGTCGTCGTCCGGAGGAATCATCTCGAAGATTTCCAGGTTTTCGACCGACCAGCCGTGCGACCGCGCGACCTGCTCCAGCTCCTGCCGTGACTCCGACAGCGTGACGTAGAGAACCTTTTCGCCGTTGCGAATCCCGTCGAGCAGAAACTGCAGGGCCATGGTCGTTTTGCCGGTGCCCGGATCGCCCTCGACCAGGTAAAGATGGCCTTGGGGAAATCCGCCGTGCAGGATGTCATCCAGCCCCGAAATCCCGGATTTGAGGCGCCTGGGTGCCAAGCGACCGCCGGTTGGCGCAGCATTGGCCGGCGAAGCCGGCTGTCGCCGGCTGGCGGTGGTTGCTGACTTCATATTCACGTCCTGCTCTCCGAATGAAACTCGCCGGCGAATGCCGGCCGAGAGAAAAATCGCCCTTTTTCGATGCGCGAGCCGGGAATTTCCGTTGTCTGTCCGGGAAGGGCCGATGCCGCGAAGCGGCGCCACAAGAGCCCCCTGCATTCCGAGCGAAACCGGAACACGCACCGGCTTTTCAATGGACGATGAGGAGCGCGATTTGGTTTGTTCCCGCGTGAATCCCTGGTGGCTAACCCGGCAGCGGAGTCGCCGCCTGCGCGGACTCGGCCGTTCCGCACTCCTCTGTTCCCGGGCCGCTCTCAAGCATCCGGTACAACGTGGAGCGGCTGATGCCGAGCATGCGGGCGGCCCGCAGCTTATTGCCGTGCGCCATCCCCAGCACCCGGGCCACGTGCCGCTGGATCGCGCGGTCCAGGTTTGGATCGTCGACTGGCGTCGCGGTGAACGGGATGCCCGGCTCGCGCCGCTCCTCAGCTGGCCAGTCGAGCCGAGGCAGATCCAGCGGCCGAATCCACTGCGAGGTCGTCTCCGTGGCCGCTACGCCGACCACATTCTCCAGTTCGCGCACGTTGCCGGGCCAGGCATGCGCCCGCAGCCGCTCCAGCGCCCCCGGTGCGAAACCGCGCACCGCTTTGCCGTGACGCGCACACCATCGCTCGAGGAAAAGCTCGGCCAGCAGCGGAACGTCTTCCTGGCGTTCGCGCAGCGGCGGAATCGGAAAACGAATCGCGGTCAGGCGTGCCGCCAAATCGGAGCGGAATGCTCCGGCGGCCGCCAGCTTGCGCAACGGCTGCGCCGAGCCGGCAACCACCTGCAGAGGACCCATCGCCGTCTGCATCCGGATCCGCTCGTGTGCCGCGTGCTCCAGAAAGCTGCGCAGGTTCGCCTGCTGCTCGGCCGCCAGTTCGTCCACCCCGGAGAGGTACAGCAGGCCGCCGCGCGCTTCCCGCCAGATATCGGCGGGTCGCTCCAGAAACTCCGCAGCCAGCCATGGAGCAAACGGCCCCGGCACGGCGGGGCCGAGCCGGTGCAGCGTATGCGCCGCCAGCGTTTTGCCCACGCCCGGCTCGCCTTCCACGGCCGCCAGGCGAAAATGCGGCGCCGTGTAGCGCATCCTGGCAAACAGATGCTGCATGACCGCGCTGCGCCCGGCCATGTTGCCCAGCTTCGTACCCCCCGGCCCACTGATTTCCACGGCAGCGCGCTGCGGCTTCTCCGGCGAGGGGCGCATCTCGTATTCCGGCCTGATCGCAAAGGTTACGTTCGTCATACTGTCCCTGCGTCAGTTATCGGCAGCAGCGCAGAGAAGTTGAATCGAAAAATGGCGATCAGGAAACTGCAAAGACGGAGGAGACAGACGATGTCGTCTGTCCCTGATCCGGTTCCGTTCTGCGCAGTTACGCCCGAACGGCCCGCGATGACGGCTGATCGGAGAAGATCTTCCCGTCGCGGATGTGCACGACGCGGTGCGCGTATTCGGCGATATCCGGCTCGTGCGTAACCAGCACAATGGTGTTGCCTTTCCCGTGCAGCTCGTCAAACAGCGCCATGATCTCCACGCCGGTCTTCGAGTCCAGGTTCCCGGTCGGCTCGTCGGCGAGGATGATCGACGGATTGTTGACCAGCGCCCGGGCAATGGCGACGCGCTGCCGCTGGCCGCCGGAAAGCTCGTTCGGCTTGTGCATCATGCGCGCTTCGAGACCGACTTGCGTCAGCGCCCCTTTCGCGCGCGCCACGCGCTCGTCCGCCGGCGTGCCGTTGTAGATCAGCGGCAGCTCGACGTTGTGCAGCGCCGTCGCGCGCGCCAGCAAATTGAAGGTTTGGAAGACGAAGCCAATCTCCTTGTTGCGGATGCGCGCCAGTTCGTCGTCATTCAGCTCGCTGACCAGATGCCCGTTCAGCCAGTACTTGCCGCTGGAAGGCGTATCGAGACAGCCGATCAGGTTCATCAGCGTCGACTTGCCCGATCCCGAGGGTCCCATGATGGCCACATATTCGTTGCGCCGGATGCGCACCGTCACGCCCTGCAGCGCGTGCACCTGCTGCTCCGAGCCCATGTCGTAGGTCTTCCACAGGTCCTCGACCACAATGATGTCGCCCGGCGCCGGTCCGGTCGAGGTTGCGCTCTCCGCTACGGTCGTGGTTTCTGCTGCCATCAGGACTCCTGTTGCCATGCTGCTGTTACGCGAGCCTGCCCGGCCCGGTTCCGCCGGCATTTGCGCCGCACACTTATCTGGATGACGATGTCTGGGTCGGAGCCGCTAAAGAAGTGTCCTGCTTCACCAGGGCCCCTTCTTTCAGGTCGCGCAGCACACGATAGGTGCCCGTCACGATTCTATCGCCCGGCTGCAGGCCGCCGGTCACCTCGATATCGGTGGCCCCGGTGATCCCGGTCGTCACCGACACGAAGTGCACGCGATCCTTGCCCTTTTCCTTGCGCACGACAAAGACACCCTGAATCGCCTGCGACTGCTGCTGATCGCTGCTCGCCGCCGACACCGTGTCCGCCTTCTGCGGGTGCGTCTGGTCATTCTTCAACAGCTTCGGATCGCGCATGGTCAGCGCCTGGATCGGGATGGCGACCACGTTGTCTTTGCTCGCCGTCGTGATCTTCGCGGTTGTCGAGAGCCCCGGCCGCAGTTCATTCGAAGGCTGATCGAGCGTGACGACCACCTTGAAGTCCTTGGCCTCCTCCACGCCGCTCGTCGCCTGGCTGGTGGAGACGCCGCTGGAGCGCAGCAGCGCCTGATCGCCGACTTCGGTGACATGACCTTTGAAAACCTTGCCGGGCAGGGCGTCCACCGTCACATCGGCCGGCTGGCCGAGCTTCACGTTGACGATGTCCGTCTCGTCGACTTTCACCTCAGCGGTGATCACCGACATGTCGGCCAGCGTCATCAGCGTGGAGCCTTCGGTGTTCTGGATACCGGTGACGACCATCTCGCCCACGCGGACCGGCTCATTGGTAACGATGCCGTCGAACGGCGCCACAGCGATGGTGCGGTTCAGCAGGTCTTCCTGGACCTTCAGCGACGCCTGCTGCGTCTTCAGATGGCCCTCGGCTGAGGCTGTCTGCGCCTTCGCCTGGGCCAGAGCCGCCCTGGCCTGCGCCACGCTGGCCACGTCAAGGTCATACGCCGCCTTCGCAGCGTCGAAGTTCTGCTGCGACATGACCTGGGCGGCATAGAGCGATTTGGCACGGTCGTAGTCGAGCTTCTTCTGCGCCAGATCGGCTTGGGCGTGCTGCAGGTTCGCCTCCTGCGTGTTCTCCGCCGCGATATAGGACGAAATGTCCGTCTGCGCTGCGGCGATCGTCGCCTGCTGCGCTGCCACGTTGGCTTCCTGCTGCACGTTTTCGATGGTGGCGACGATCTGGCCCCTCTTCACGTGGTCGCCTTCGGCCACGTAGAAGTTCGTCACCCGCCCCATGGCATTGGCGCCGATATTGACGTAAGTCTTGGGCCTGATCTGCCCGGTGGCGTTCACCAGCGAGACGAGGTTCTGCTTGCCCACGGTGCCGATCAAAACCTTGGTATAGCCCGACTGCGCCCGAACAATAGTCAGCGTGACGATGACCGCGAGAACCACGACGGCCCCAATAATGAGCAGTATCTTTTTCAAGACAGTATCTTCCTTCGCCAGGGATTACGCAGGGCCGCCGTCGGCGGTTCCAGGAAACAAATTCATCCGTAACCCAGTGCTCGAAGCTATTTGCAGCTTCTTCCGGACAGAAATCGACCTTGTCTGCCCCTGTCCCGGGGTGGTGGAACGCTGGCCGCGTCCTTATTTTTTCCGGAGAAGTTTTCCACCACATGATAACAGGTTGCACCTTCTCCAGGTCTTACGAAGTTGGCTGTTCGGGTGTGCCCAAAGAGACGCCGCAGGAGCAGGAACTGCTTGTAAGGGTTGCCTGCCGCCCGTAGAATTGGAGTGCCCCCCAAAGGAGCAGTTGTTCCCGTATGTACAGGCACCGTTTCCCCCTTCATTCCGCCATCCTGATCGCAACGCTCGCCGGAGCAGGAAGCCTGACGGTTCAGGCTCAGACCCAAAACCAGGACAATTCCGCGCAGAGCGCTCAGGACACGCAGGATCCGCTGAAACGGCCGCTGTCAGACAAGGAACGGTTCAAGCAGCAGAAGCAGCTCCATCAGGAGTTAAGCGACACTTACAAAAAATGGCTCGACGAGGACGTCCGCTGGATCATCACCGACCAGGAAAAGAAGGCGTTCATGAGCCTCAGCAACGATGAAGAGCGCGACGCCTTCATCGAGCAGTTCTGGCGCCGGCGCAACCCGAATCCCGACTCCCCGGAGAATGCGTTCCGCGAGGAGCACTACCGCCGCATCGCCTACGCCAACGAGCATTACGCCGCCGGCAAGCCCGGCTGGATGACCGACCGCGGCCACATCTACATCGCCTTCGGAGCCCCGGACAGCACCGATTCGCACCCCAGCGGCGGACCGTACGACCGTCCGATGTCCGAGGGCGGCGGGCAGACGGAGACCTTCCCGTTCGAGGTTTGGCATTACCGCTACCTCGAAGGCATCGGCAGCAACATCGATATCGAGTTTGTCGATACCTGCATGTGCGGCGACTACCACATGACCATCGACCGCTCGGAGAAGGACGCGCTGCTCCACGTGCCCAACGCCGGCAATACCCTCTATGAAGACATGGGCATGGCCAAGCGCGCGGACCGCTTCAAGGGCGGCATGGAGGATCTGGGCCCGGGTCCCGACAGCTCCACCAATGGCGCCAAGGAATTCGACCGGCTGGAGCAGTACGCCAAGCTGATGGCGCCTCCGGTGATCAAATTCAAGGACATGGATCTGGCCTCCTTCCTGACCAGCCACAAGGTCATCAACGGCCCCATTTTCCCCTTCGACGTCCGGACGGACTTCGTCAAGGTTACCGACGATACGGTGCTGGTCCCGATCACGCTGCAGATCAAGAACCGCGATATCACCTTCAACACCAAGGATGGCGTCTCCAAGGGGGTCGTGGACATCATCGGCCGCGTCTCGACCATCACCGACCGCGTCGTGCAGACCTTTGAGCAGCCGGTTGAGGTGGAGGAACCAGCGGAGTTACTCCCCAAACTGCTCGACAGCGCCTCCCTGTACTGGCAGGCCGTTCCCCTGCGGCCAGGCCGCTATCGTATTGATATTGCGATCAAAGACGCCAATAACCCCAACCACGTCGGCGTCTGGGCGCAGGCCGTGACCGTGCCCCGCTATGACGACGACCGGCTCTCGACCTCGTCGCTGATCCTGGCCGACAAGATGGAGCGGGTGCCCTCCAAACAGATCGGGCAGGGCATGTTCATCCTGAGCAATACCTATGTGCGCCCAAGGGTTACGTCCAACCCGGCTACGCCGGCCGTTTTCCATCGCAACCAGAATCTAAACTTCTGGATGCAGGTTTATAATCTTGGCCTGGACGAGAAGAGCAAGCAGAATAACGCTACAATCAACTACCAGATTCTGAATGCGGCCACGAACAAGCCGATTCTGAATACGGATGAAGCGTCCCAGAAGCTCAGCGCCTCGTCCGACCAGTTGACGCTGGAGAAGTCCCTCCCCCTTGCAAGTCTTGAGCCGGGGAAGTATATCGTTAGGATCAGCGTGAATGACGGCGTGACGCATCAGCAGATCGCACAGTCGGCGCCATTCACGGTGGAGTAGGCTCAAGGGAGGTGCTTCCGTTCCCCGCGGAAGCGAAGCCACAGCGGCCCACAGAGCCAGCGTGGTTGGTCATGAATTAGGGAGCAGCGCCAGGGAGCTAACAACGAACGGATGCAGTGACAAGACGTAGCTACATTTCCGCTTCGATGCTCGTTGTGGTCGCCATGTTCGCCATGGCATTGGTGCAGGCTGAGGCGCAGTCCGCCAGCCTGACAGGTATCGTGCGCGACAGCCACGGCACGCCGCAAAGCGGCGCCTCCGTCGAACTGCTTCGTCCTGACTTCTCCGTTGCCCTCCAGGCCTACACCGACGATCACGGCCGCTATCGCATCTCTTCGATCCTTCCTGGTGTCTACGCCGTCAAAGCCTCCGCCGACCTCTTCCTTCCTACCCTCCGCGAAAACCTCAGAGTTGTTGGCGAGTCGAAGCTGGTCGTCAATCTGACCCTCGATACGCTGTACGAAGCATTCCGCTGGCTTCCCGCCAAGCCGCGGCAGGTCGATGAGCCCAAAGACGACTGGACCTGGACGCTGCGCCTCTCCGCGAATCGTCCGCTGCTGCGCCTGCTCGAGGATGGTCCTCTGGTGGTCGTCAGCAACGGCGACGGAACCACACCGGAGCTGAAGGCCCGCGTCACCGTCCGCGGCGGCGACGGCGGCTTCGGCGAGGGCGGCATCCACAATGATTTCGAGATGGAGCGCTCGCCGGGCGACGCCCGCGCCATGATCTTCCGCGCCGATCTCACCCAGGCTGGCGATGCCGCGCTGAACGCCATGGTCGGCTACGAACAGCAGCTGGCGCAGGGGCACACCTTCCGCACTATCACCGCGATTGAAGACCGGCCCGACATCGGCGGCGGTCCCGGCATCCAGGGACTCCAGGCCATCGAAATGCGGACCGGCGAAACCATGAGCCTTGGTCCCGGCATCCAGGCAGAATTCGGAGACCAGGCCGAAGCGGTTCATCTGGGCAACATGCTGCTCGCGAACCATCCGTTTGCCGCTGTCACCGTTCGCGGTGGCAACACGGCCGTGGCATACCGCGTCTCGACGGCGCCTGGCATTCAGAGCGTTTCCGATCTCGACCGTGAGGCGACCGTTGGACCCAGGCTTGCCGAGCGCCATGGCGCCCTGGCGCTGGAGCAGGGAATCCACCAGGAAGTCGCCGTCGATCACAGCCAGGGCTGGATGCGCGTGAAGGTGACTGCGTGGCGGGAGACCCTCAACCATCCCGTGGTCAGCGGTGGCGGCAACATCTCCGCGAAAGACTGGGCGGGCGGCAACCTGCTCTATGACGGCTCGAGCGATCTGCTCCGCGTCGCCGGCCAGAATTTCACCGGCAACGGCGCAATGGGCGAGTGGGACGGCCATCTGACCAGCAACACCTGGATTTCCTTCGACGTGGCGGTCGGCGAGGCGCTGCGCATGGCGCAGGCAGCTCAGGCAGAAGCGACGCTCGAAGATGCTGTGGCAGGGATGGCTGCTCACCAGACCGCGATGGTCAGCGCAGCGATGCACGGCAAAGTCGGCGAGAACGGGACCAAGTGGCGCGCCTCCTACCGCTGGCAGGATCCGCACTCGCTGACTCCGGTGAATCCCTTCGCCAGCAACGCTCCGGAAGCGTATCTGAGCTTCCGCGTGCGTCAGCCGATCCATTACCGGCGCGTTATTCCTCGCGGCGTCGAAGCGCTGGTGGATGTTCGCAATCTGCTCGCCGAAGGCTACCGGCCGTTCGTCTCGACCGACGGCAGCACGCTCTATTTCGCGCAGGCTGCACGCTGCATCGAAGCCGGCCTCTCGTTCTCGTTCTAAGCTGATTTCCGCTTCGCTCCGCGCTCATCGCACCAGTGTCTTTCGTCACCGGGAGCCGTCCGATGCACGCGAATCCCTGTGCTATATTGAAAAAGGTGCACAGCGAGATGGAGCGCAATTTCTGCGTCCGCCGGCACTCCCGCCCGACGTTCTTCCCGTGGACGCGTAGCTCAATTGGCAGAGCATTCGACTCTTAATCGACAGGTTGTAGGTTCGATTCCTACCGCGTCCACCATCGAGTGGGCCTTCAATGCGGAAGTGGCGACCCTTCGCGCTCCTCAGGAGCGCAGTACATACCAGTCGTCGACGGAAGAGAGATCTTTCAGCTTACGCTGGTACCCGCGCCCGCTGAGCAGATTGCAGATCTTCTCTCTAGTCGCGCCGAAATTGTGCTCGATCGTGATCACCCGAATCAGGTATTTGTTGAAATCGAAGACGGACAGAATCTCGAACTCACTGCCTTCAGTGTCCATCGAGAGATAATCGATCTCGCACGGGGCATTGTGGCGCGCGAGCAGATCCATCAGTGAAATCGTAGTGACGCTGTAAACGTGCCCGCGCCGTCGCAGGAATGCGTGGGTGTCTCCGCGACTGAAAGATTGGATGGTCGAGAGGCCCGTGTCCTTTGTCTCATTGAACTGCAGGACAGCGTTGGATTCGCTCCAGACGCAATTGGTGTCAATCAGGGAGCTACGATTTCTGGCAAGATCCTTGTGCCAGCGCCGTGCTGGCTCAGCCAGGATGCCAGTCCATCCAAACTCGCGCTCGAGAAGGAGAGTATTACTTAGGTGCAGCCCGTCGGTGGCTCCAAATTCGACGAAGAAGCCACCGCATTTCCAGCCCAGTTCCGACAGGACGAAAAGGTCTTGGCGCAACTGCGAGTGGGACAAAGGAAGGTACCTCAGGGCGCGCAAAGCATCCTGATCCGGAAGGTGCTGTATTAGTCTGAGATCTTCAGCCGCGCGACGCATTTCCTGAAGCTCTTCAGTGAACTTGTATCGGGTGAGAGCAAGACCGAATCTCCTAAGGGTGCGAGAACCTATCTGCTTCGCATACTCAATCAACATTCTCCGCATCCGATAGGCCTGAATCGAATCCCGATTGTAACATTTCTCGATTCTTCAATGCCGCGATAGGCCACCTAGCCATCCAGCACCCTCTCGAGCTTTATGTTCAGCTCCGATCAGAATTTATAGCCATGTGCCCCGTGAACCGAAGATCGCAGTTTAAGACGCGCTGAACTGA
The DNA here is from genome assembly GCA_035273225.1 of Acidobacteriaceae bacterium. Taxonomy (GTDB): domain Bacteria; phylum Acidobacteriota; class Terriglobia; order Terriglobales; family Acidobacteriaceae; genus Palsa-343. Next base: position 17,885 of record DATEPN010000181.1, read on the forward strand.
CGTGCGGGGGGAGAGTTTTCGCCGCGCAATCATGGCTCGCGTGATCCCTGGACTCCGCGCCGGTGAAACTCTGTTTTATGACCCGCCTTTGCTTTCCGCACCCTCAGAGCGGAATGCTACACTGGAGTCTTCACCACCAGTCACGAGCAGAATGGGAAGGATGTGATGCCCGGGCAGCCATACTATCGCGCTGCTTTGATGCAAATGTCTCAAGAGTCTCAAAGGCGTTATCGTGGAATTGCTTCTGCCGCACTGACAGCTTTATTTGGAAGGGGCACGAGTCTCCTGGTTGGTGCGGCCACCGTGCCGCTTACAGTTCGGTATCTCGGAACTGAGGGCTATGGCCTCTGGATCACTATCAGCAGCGCCTCGACGATGTTTTTCGCCTTCGATATAGGCATCGCGAACACGCTAACCAACCTGATCTCCGAGGCATATGCTCGCAACGACAAAGATTTGGCGATGCGGTATTTTGCCACGGCATTTTGGCTCGTTGTGGTCATCTCAGCCGTGCTCGGAGCTTTGGGTTGGGCCGTTTGGCCCTCGATTCCGTGGGTGAGCCTCTTCCACGTTCGTAGCCCTGGCTTGGCGCACCAAACTTCGTCTGCAATGGCGGCAGCCTTCGTGATCTTCCTGCTCGCACTTCCCGCTGGCTTGGCGGCCAGAGTGCTCGGGGGGTACCAGGAACTACATACGTCGAATCTGTTCGCCGCCGCCGGGAACATCTTGAGCCTGCTGGCCGTGATTGGTGTCATCTGGCTTCATGGAGGGCTTCCCGTTCTCGTGGCAGCCTTCGCCGGTTCAACGGTGTTAGCGAATGCGGTGTGTCTGCTTTGGCTTTGTCTGTTCCATAAGCCATGGATGAAGCCTTGGCCGCAGTTGGTGAATATCAGTTGGGCTGGGCGCATTCTGGGCTCCGGATCTCAGTTCTTCGCAATTCAACTGGCCGCCCTCATCGTTTTCAGTAGCGATAACGTGGTGATCTCTCATTATCTTGGACCCGCGCGCGTAACCGCCTATGCCGTCACATGGCGGCTGGTGGGCTATATTGCGGCCGTGCAGGCGCTGGTGATCCCCTCATTATGGCCGGCATACACCGAGGCGTATGCCAAAGGGGATCTTTCCTGGATTCGAGCGGCGTACGATCGGGTCAGATGGGTGAGCATGGTTACTCTTACAGTGGGATGTTCGACTCTGCTCATTGCCGGACGCCAGATCATTCGCCTCTGGGCGGGAGCTGCCGCGGTTCCGGATTTTCTCCTTATGGAACTAATGTGCGTGTGGATCGTCATCTGTGTCTTTGCCACGAATCAGTCCACGCTTATGGGAGCGACATTCCGAGTATGGCGGCAGGCAATCTCTTCACTGCTGATGGCGCTGGTGAATCTTGCTCTCTCGATCCTCTGGGTCAGGAGCATAGGACCCGTCGGGGTTTTATTGGCAACAATCATTTCCTATCTAGTCTTTGTCGTGGGGGTTCAAACCTGGGAGGTGAGGAGGATCCTTCGAGGGGATTTTCTTCCCGATCTACGAGACCGCTCGCCCGCGCAACGGGGCTTCATTGAATGAACGACAGATGACCAGCGCTGAGACAACAATGAACTTGAAGTGCATTGCGGGGCAACATGCGATTGCCACGGCATCGGTAGCAAACTGGTGAGTAAGGTTCTGAAGATCGCAGTAGATGCTCGTCCTTTGACCGTTCCAAACACTGGAATGGGACGCTATCTCTTCAACATCCTGCGCGAATTCGCATTGGCGCAGACACCTCATCAATTCCTGCTCTACTGCGATCGGCCGTTTGAACTCCGGTTTCCTCTGCCTGAACACTGGACTGTACGGACAGGCGGCATTTCTTCCCTTGGCCGCAGCACAGTGTTTGCGCAGGTGTTCTTTCCCCTTTGGGCCTTCAGAGACGGAATCGATGTGTTCTGGTCGCCGCGTCATCAGTTGCCGCTTCTGCTGCCGCCGCGCAGCAGAAAAGTACTTACGGTCCACGATGTGGTCTGGAAGCGCTTCCCGCAATCAATTCCTCGTGGCCTTCTCGCCCTCGAAGCACTCCTGATGCCATTGTCTTTGCGTATCGCCGATCAAGCAGTCACGGATTCCTGGTTCTCTCGCTCTGAAATTCTGCATTTTTTTCCCTGGGCGAACGACAAAGTCGCGGTCGTCTACCTGGCTTCAATTCTCAAAGCCGAGGGAAAGGTTGGCGTCTGCCCGCTATCCGCCCCCTATTTCCTGACTGTGGGCAGCTACGAACCGCGCAAGAACTTCGAGAGGATGCTGCGCGCCTATCTCCAATACCGGCAAAACAATCGCGAGCCCTGGGACCTGGCGATTGTCGGAACGGGGCAGCAGGCGACGTTCACGGCCGTCAGCGAATTTGTCGCCGAAAATCAGCTGCAGTCCTGTGTGCACCTGCTTGGAGGAATTGATGATTCAATACTCCGCTCTCTGTACGCCCATGCGCGGGCGGTGGTCATGATTTCGCTTTACGAGGGATTTGGTCTTCCTCTGGTCGAGGCCATGCAATGGGATCTGCCGCTGATTGCCAGTAACACTTCCTCGGTCGCGGAAATCGCGGGACCTGCGGGTCTGCTGGTCGATCCAATGGACACAGAAGCGATCGCCGGCGGGTTCACTCGGATTACCCAGGACGAAGGTGTGCGCGCGGAACTGGCCCAGAAATCACAGGAGCGGGGGCGGCAGTTCAGCTGGCAGCGCGCCGCTTCAGAAACGATGGCCCTGCTGAGTGGAGAGGGTCTGTCAGGAACGCCGGAGTCTGAGCTGCATCAGGCTTTTTCCAGCAGGTGATTGATGATGCCGGCAATAATTCTGACCGACTGGTCCCCCCGAAACTGTTCAAGCCGGGCTATGCCCTTTTGCTTCAGGCTAGCCCGAAGCGCCTCGTCCTCTGCCAGGCGGAGCAGTGCGCTGGAGATGTCGTCCGTGCTACGGGGATCGAAGTAAAGGGCCGCGTCGCTGGCCACTTCGGGGAGGGATGCCGCACGCGAACACGCGATCGGGCATTCGCTGGCCATGGCTTCGACCAGCGGATAACCAAAGCCCTCATATCGAGATGGAAACACCAGACCCTCCGCGTGCCGGTAATAACGGCGGAGTTCCTCGTCCGCGATATGACCCGTAAATACGACGCGCGGATTCGGCCCGGCTAGCTGCGCGTCAAGGGCAGTATCGGCATTCAGAAAGCCCTCTCGTTGGCCAACGATGATCAGGTCGTGCGGAATCCGGTCTTGAATCCGGCGGAAAGCCGTGATCGCCGCGAGCAGGTTCTTGTGTTTCTTCAGATTGCCCACCGTCAGGAAATAAGGCGCCCGTCGAGGTGCTGGTCCAGGGGTTTCGCTGACAGACCAGGAGTTATCCAGGCATGGATAGACAACAGTAAGCTGCTGCCGCTCAATACCGGCGTATCTGCAGGCCTCGCTTGCCGTAAATTCAGAGTCGCAGAGAACGGCCGAAGCTCGGGCTGCGACTTGCCCGAAAAGGAATCGGGCATACCAGCGCTGCAGGGAACTGCCGAGGGTTTCAGGCATGACCAGTTGGCAAAGGTCGTGAATGGTGACCAGCAGCCGGCCGAAATAGAACACTGGCACGTTGTACTGGGGCGACCACAGGAGATCAATGCCGCGATAGAGGCCGTGTGCCGCTGCAAGTTGTTCTGCCCCGCCGAAGATGCGGGCATTATGTCTGCGGAAGCTGATTCTGGAGTCTGAGGCCCAAGGTTCGCTGCGCAAGTCTTCCGAGTGGCCCAGGAGGGAAATGCGCCTCGCGTTGAGCCGGGGCACGAGGCCGGGGAGCAGCGTCCGCAGGTATCTGCCGATGCCGCTCATGCGATACATCCTGAGATCGATTGCCAGATGTGAGCCGGTCGCCATATAACTCGTCAGGTGAACCAACGAAAATTACCGAAAAAGCGAATAGAACGCGTTCTGGTAATGGAGAAACATATAGCTGTTCGTTTCTTCGGAGAAGTAGAGCAAGCCCCACATAAACTGCGCCATGTAGAACAATACGATCAAGTAACCCGCCATCAACGACCACACTCGCTGCGTGACCTCATCCAGAATTTCCGGAAAGAGGATGATCTGGTAAATGAGGAAGAAAAAGGCGATCCTGGATACTTCGGCGAAGTCACGGGTGAGATTGAGGATGATCACTCCGAGAACAAAAAGATTCACGAGTATTCGAAAGCGCAGGCCGTGCTCATGCCGGCGCAGACGCAGGACGAAGAAGATGCCCATGACAACGTACACGGCGGACTTCAGGAGCTGACCGGGCTCCGCGAGACTGGACCTGCTCTGGGCGAACAGATCGACATACGCCTGCATCTTGGCCGGAAGGAATGGGCTCATCAGAAAGCTGAACCCGGCCATCAGGGCTGAGGTAGGAATCAGGAGGCTGGCACAGATTGCCGCAATGTGCAGTACCGGCGGATAAGACCTTTGCACGAGCTTGTACGAGCAAAGAAGGACCAGCCAGTATAGCAGGGCAGAATAATGAAACAGGACCGAGAGGATGGCCCATGCGAGCACCTTAAGAAGCCTGTGCCGAGTATCGGACGTGAGAAGAATGCTGGTTGCGTAGAACGCGATTGCAACAGCGCTTACCTGCCGCATCTCCACAAAGAGATTGAGAAAACATGCGGGGATTGAAACGTAAATCAGCAGTGCGAGTCGAACATGTTCAGTGAGCTTATTGATCGCGCCATAGACAAAGCCGAGTGTGATAACTGTATAGGTGAGATACAGGGCGTGGTAGTCGAAACTGAGCGCTTTCAGTCCCTTCGAGATCAGGATAAAAGATGGCTCGATGAAAAGCGGGCTGAGCAGGCCGGGGCTCTCAAACATGCTCCTGTATCGTTCCATATCCGGTGTGAACGGTTCACGGAGCCCGGCGAACAATACAAGCAAGGTGAGCGATGCCAGTGCGAACACGCGCTTGTTCGTCAGTTCGGCATGGAACGAAAGAGCCAGGTACGCGGCCAGCAGCAGCAGGTACGGCAACAGATGGGCGAGATCATTGGTGAAAGAATCCACGCTGGAGCCTGAGTCAAGGAATTGTTCGATAGTTAATGGGAATGCCCGGTACCTTCTCCCGCAGACGCGATGCGCTCATGATCACATCCCACATACGCCGGGCCGAATCCTCGGCGGAGTTCGGGATCAGCTGAGGCAGCCGGCACGTGAGCGGACAATTGCCGCTGGCGATTTGAGCAAGGACAGACGCGATTCTTTCGGGGGTAGGCTCAAAGATTATCCCAAAATCTCCGGCCGCCTCGCGCATCGCGGGATGATCGCTGTAGAGGACCGGAGTGCCGCATAATTGCGCTTCGACCAGCGGCATACCGAATCCTTCATAAAACGATGGAAAGATAAACGCCAAAGCCGCTCCATATAAGCCGGCCAGATCGTCTTCGTCCACGAAGCCGAGGCAACGTACCATGCCGCTCTCCGTCGCAGCTTTGAGCCGCGCTGAAAGCTGCTTGTCATTCCAGCCCTTTCCTCCGGCGATGATGAGCATTGGCGGCCGAATACCCCTGCCGCGGAGCAGATTATAAGCTATCAGGAGCGACACCAGGTTTTTTCGCGGCTCAAGCGTGCCCACGGTAAAAAGGTACGGCTCATGCAGCTGATATTTTACGCGGACGCGATCCTTCTCCGCATCGGTGGGGATTTTGAACGCCTGCGAAACCACGGGAGAGATAATCGCATCGGCTGCGCGTCCGCAGGCCCGCTCCATGTCCAGGGCTGTGGCACGGGAGATAGCGACGACCCGCGTCGCCATGCGCACTGATCGTGGCTGGAACACCGACCGGCTGAGCCTGCCCTGCCAAGGCATGGTTTCTGCAGCGAAGAGGTATACCAGATCCAGGACGGTCAGGACGGTGGGGAGATTGCGCAGTCCGACCGCCGGCAGTAGACCCGTGCCGCTCCAGAATACGTCTACATGATCGCGGTGTAATAGTCGCGGCAGACGAAGATTGCGCCAGACCGGCCCCCCAATGGGCCCTTCGTCGACGCGCAGGTGCAGATTGGAGCGGCTCTCCAGTTGTAGATGGCGCTGGGAATAGACAAAGAACTGAACCTCCTGCTCTTGTCGAGTCAGAGGAGTGAGCAGCGCCTCGATGTAATTTCCAACACCCGTACGTGGGAACGCCAGGGACGAGCCATCGACGCCGATTTTCATTAAGAACGACTCCGTCCGCGGACTTGTTCGCTTCGCTCCCGCCCTCTCTCGCGGACGTCCTTTCGGCTCTGGGGCAATGGCGTGGCGAACCGAATGCAGACGCTCTCCGGATCTTCCATCAGACCTTCAGAATACAATACCTGTTGAGACATGCAGGAGGAAGGTAGTTATTGGAATCTCTCGCTTGTCAGGGCTGGAGACGAATTTCGACCTGGGTGAGCTTCCGGCGGTAATGGGTGTGCGAATCTAAAGCCGGTCCGCGATCGGTTGGTCTCTGCAGATCTCGCCGCGGGGGACGCCGTGGCCGGATGATAAACTGATGTCAAGCAAGCGATCTGAGGCCCCGCGGTGCGTATCCTGCAAGTGAATAAACTATATACGCCGTGGATCGGTGGAATTGAGACTGTGGTTCAGGATCTCGCAGAGGGTCTCAAGGAATTTCCTGATCACGATTGTGAAGTTCTGGTGTGCAGAGAACGGGGACGCGGCGTCAGGGACTCCGTTAACGGCGTGCAGGTCACGCGCGTCGCAAGTCTGGGACGGTTTCTAAGCACGCCTGTCGCTCCCCGGTTCGCCTCGCAACTGCAGCAGATGGCGCCGGAATTCGATATAATCCACGTGCATGTTCCATTCCCTCTGGCAATGTTCTGTAACTGGAGAGCGATTCGGAACCGGGGAGTACGGCTCGTCATTCATCACCACTCGGACATTGTGCGGCCCGTGCAGCAAATGTTTCTCGACCGCATGGGCGGAGTTGAGCGGCGATTCATGGAGTCGGCAGATCGGATCATCGTAACGTCCGAAGGCCTGTTGCGGAATTCGCGAACGCTGGCACCGTACCGGGACAAGTGCCAGGTCATTCCTCTGTCCATCGACCTGACCAGGATCCGACCGCTGCTGCCCTCTGACGTCGCTGCGGCTCGATCCCGGCATGGCCTTGATTCCTGCGATCGCGTGCTTCTCTTCGCTGGTCGCTTGGTGTATTACAAAGGACTCCAGTACCTGATCGAGGCGGTGCGCGATCTTGATGCCGAGCTGTTCATTGCGGGAGACGGTCCGCTGCGCCCCGCGCTGGAGAAGCAGATCCGCGAATTGAATCTCGCCGGCAAGGTACACATTCTGGGGCGTGTTACCGACGCTGAACTGAGCGATCTCTACTCGTTGGCAGACCTGTTTGTTCTGCCCTCAACCGAACCTTCCGAGGCTTTCGGGATTGTTCAGCTGGAGGCCATGGCAAATGGACTGCCGGTGGTGAACACGAATCTTCCCAGCGGTGTTCCATCGGTAAGTCTCCACGGCGTAACCGGGCTGACCGTGCCGCCGGCGGACTCGGAGGCTTTGCGCGAGGCCATCTCTTCCATCCTTTCGGATGGAGAGCTGCGAAAGAAATTCGCGTCAAATAGCCGCGAGCGGGTTCAGCTGTTTTCGCGCCCTGCGGTACTGAATCAGATCCGATCTGTCTACGATGACTTGGTGGCGAAGAAGTGAGCGCTTCGAATGTGGAAACTGGGAATTCTGAAGGGTCCGTCGTTCTGGTTGGGGGAGCAGGCTTTATCGGCACGCGGCTCGCCGCGCTGTTGCGTAACGCGTCCGTTCCCTTCCGCATTGCAGATATCAGAGAAAGCAGCACCTTTTCGGACCTCTGGACGCCATGCGACGTCCGAAATCTCGATTCCGTCCGCTGCGCAATTCGCGGTGCGAACACCATCATTAATCTCGCCGCCGAACATCGCGACGACGTTCGCCCACTCTCGCGCTATCGCGAGGTCAACGTGGACGCAGCGCAGCATATATGCACGGCGGCGCGAGAATGTGGCATAGAGAAGATCATCTTTACCAGCAGCGTCGCGGTTTATGGATTCCAGCCGGAGCCGGTGGATGAAAACGGCCCGTTTGCGCCCTTCAACGAGTACGGCAAAACAAAACTTGCAGCCGAACAGCTCTACTGTGCATGGGCTGCCGAGAACCCATTGCGCAGCCTGGTAATAATTCGACCAACGGTCGTCTTTGGAGAAGGGAACCGTGGCAACGTATACAACCTGCTCCACCAGATCGCTTCGGGTAAGTTCCTGATGGTAGGGCCAGGGACCAATGTGAAGTCGATGGCTTACGTCGGCAATGTGGCGGCGTTTCTGGCGCATACTCTTTCGCTCGGGCCGGGCATGCGCACGATAAATTATGTAGATAACCCTGACATGAGTACGCGCGAGTTAGTCGAACATGTCCGGCGCTGCGTTGGAAACCCGGGGCAACTCCGACGTGTTCCGAAGAGCCTGGCGATGATGGCTGGCCATGTCTTCGACATGGCCGCACGGATCTCGGGGCGCAGATTCCCGATCAGCGCCATCCGCGTTCGGAAGTTTTGCGAGACCACACAATTCAGGGCGGAACATATTGAGGAGACCGGATTTACGCGTCCATATTCGCTCGCGGACGGTCTCGCCCGGACTATCGATTTCGAATTTCCCCACTCAGAGAAATCTGAAAAGTAATGGGCTGATCTACAGGGTTCGTATCCCGAGGCTCCGAAAGTGCGGGGCTTAGGCATGTGATGCACCAAAGCTCTGCTGGACTGGCGACGCCACAGCCTGTTCTGATTTGCGAGCGAGAACAGAAAGCCAGTAGCCCAGGATTTCCCTTAATGTCTGCTCAATCGGGATGCGGGGATTCCATCCCAGCGCGCGGAGCTTTGCCGAATTGCCATAAAGAGATAGGCTCTCGACCGGGCGGAATTTTTCCTGATCCACTTCAATCCGAGGCTGAACCTCCGCCAATCTGCAGAGCGACGTGAGAATCTCCTGCATGCTGACGGGAGATTCTGAGCTAACGTTGTAGATTTCCCCCGGCACGCCTTTCATTGCAATTTCGAAGTAGGCTGCGACGGTGTCGCGCACATCGCTGAAATCCCGCACCGGGGCCAGGTTTCCGACGCGGAGAAGAGGTTCGCTGCGGCCCAGCTTGATCGCGGCAATCTGCCGCGCAAAATCGGAGCAGACGAAACCCGGGGGCTGGCCCGGCCCGATGTGATTGAAAGGCCGCGCAATCATCGTCTGAAAGCCATAGCCCTCCACCGATTGCCTGGCCAGAGCCTCTGACATAAACTTGCTCGCAGCATATGGAGTCAGCAGAGATACTTCAGAATTCTCGTCCAGGGAACCGCTACGGACGGAGCGATAAATATGACCGGTGCTCAC
>DATEPN010000182.1:0-2500 GCA_035273225.1 Acidobacteriaceae bacterium
ACCGCCGGATCGTCCGTGACCGTGACCTCCGCGCCCAGATGCCGCAGCGCTTTCACAACCGAGGTGAGATTGCCGGCGCGATAATCGATGACCGCAATCACAGCAGCCCCTTCGTGCTCGGCAACATCTCCCCGAGCTGCGGATCGCGCGAGCAGGCAAAACGCAGCGCGCGCGCAAATGCCTTGAAGAGCGCCTCGATCTTGTGATGATTCGAGCGCCCGTACATCGTCTTCACGTGGACATTGGCGCGGGCGCCGCGCGCAAAGCCCTCGAAGAAGTCTTCGACCAGCTCCGATTGCAGATCGCCCACCAGCCGCGTGCGCACCTTCGTTTCGACGTGATGCGCCGTGCGCCCGCTTAGATCGACCGCGGCGAGGCCGAGTGTCTCGTCCATGGTCATGAGGAAGTATCCGGCACGCAGGATGCCGCGCTTGTCGCCGAGCGCCTTGTCGAACGCCTCGCCCAGCGCGATGCCCACGTCCTCGACCGTGTGGTGCTGATCGACGTCGAGGTCGCCTTTGCATGCGAGGTCGAGGTCAAAGGCGCCGTGGCGCGTGAACAACTCCAGCATGTGATCGAAGAAACGAATCCCCGTCGACACGCTGTAGCGGCCAGAGCCCTCGATCGTCAGCTTGAGATGAATCTCCGTCTCGGCGGTTTTGCGCCGAATTTCTGCTGTCCGTCTCGCCGCGGTTCGCTTCTTCTGCGCCGTCATGCCTTGCCCCCGGTTTCCTCGTCCGACCAGCCGATCTCCGCGAGCGCCGATTCCAGCGCGCGAATGCCGAGTTCCGTGTGCTCGCGCGTCCCCACGGTGATGCGGACGCATCCATCGCAACCCGGATCGTTGGAGCGATCGCGCACCAGGACGTTGTGGCGGCGCATGGCCTCGACGAAGTCGCGATGCTTCCGGCCGATATTCACCAGCACGAAGTTCGCCTTCGATGGCCAGAACGGCACCTCCAGCCGCTGGAGCGCCGCTTCGAACTGCGTGCGCGAGGCGAGCACCTCCTCGACATACCAGCGGAGGTAGCCTTCGTCCTCGAGCGCGGCGCGCAGGCAGGCCAGCGCGACGGAGTTGACGCTGTAGGGGGAGATGGCCCGCCGCATCCAGTGCATCTGCTCTTCCGCCGCGCAGAGCACGCCCATCCGCAGACCCGCCAGACCATAGGCTTTCGAAAATGTGCGCGCGACGATTACATTTGGCACGCGCCCGATCAGGTCCAGCACCGTTTCGCCGAAGAAGTGATAATACGCCTCGTCGACCAGCACCGCCGCCTGCGGCGCGGCCTCGATCACATGGATCAGATCTTCGCGGCTTACCGCCTGCCCCGTCGGACTGTTTGGATTGGCAATTGCAATCAGCCGAGTGGCCGGCGTGACGGCAGCCAGCAGCCTCTCGAGCGGAAAATGGAAGCCTGCTTCTGCAGGAACCGTGATCACGCGCGCCGCCGTGCCCGACGCATACACCTCGTACATCGAATACGTGGGCACCGGCAGCAGGATCTCCGTGCCCGCATCCAGATAGGTCTGGCAGAGCACGTGGATCGCCTCATCGACGCCGTTGGTCAGCAGCACCTGCGCCGGCGCCAAGCCCAGCGGCTCGGCCACGCGCTGCTCCAGCGGCTCGCGCTCCGGATAGCGCGTCAGATCGCCACGCGAAATGCGCCCGAGCGCCTCCTGCACGCGCGGCGAGCAGGCGAAGGTGTTCTCGTTGAAGTCCAGCCGCACGCCGCTGCGGTCGCCGAGCGGCGGATGGTACTCCTTCATGCGCCGCACCGTGCTCGACGGCTCTGGCCCAGCCAGCGCCCCCTGAGCCCTTTGCTCTCTGCCCTGTGCTCTATTCATGGACGCCTCGCACGCGGATCGCCTCCGCGTGTCCCACCAGCCCCTCTGCGTTCGCCAGCCGCACCGCGGCCGGACCAAGCTGCTGCACGCCCGCCTGCGTGTACTCCTGTACCGTGATCAGCTTCACGAAATCGAGCACGCTCAATCCGCCGCGCACCCGCGCCAGTCCGCTGGTCGGCAGCGTGTGGTTGGGGCCCGAGACGTAATCGCCCAGCGGTTGCGACGACCAGCGCCCGATGAAAACCGAGCCTGCGTTGCGCACCCATTCCAGATCCGCCGCGCTGTCGACCGTCAGATGCTCCGGCGCGATGCGATTCGTCAGCCCGCGCGCCTCGTCGAGCGAGCGCGCGACGATGATCATCCCGTTCTTCTCGAGCGCTTCGCCTGCGACCCTGTTCCCGCGCGAGCGCTGCTTCGTCTCCGCGGCAACTGCCTTCGCCAGCTCCGCTTTCGTCGTAATGAAGATCGCCACCGCCTGCGGATCGTGCTCGGCCTGCGCAACGAGGTCAGCGGCAATGCTGGCCGGATCGCCGCCGTCGCTCGTGACTACGATTTCCGTCGGCCCGGCGAGCATGTCGATGCCGCAGTCGAACGCCACCAGCTTTTTCGCCGCCGTCACCCAGGTGTTACCAGGCCCGACAATCTTATCGACCCG
>DATEPN010000183.1:0-7269 GCA_035273225.1 Acidobacteriaceae bacterium
CCGGAGACGAATACCGCCAGCACATCGAAGCGCCGTTCTTCGCGTACTACCTGAAAGACCAGCCCGGCTTCTCACTGACCAATACAGCCACCTTCCAGACAGGTAGCGATCGCTGGATGCACTACTCCGAGTGGCCGCCGAAAAACACCTCCGCGCACGACCTGTATCTCGCGCCCGACGGCACGCTCTCCTTCAGCAAGCCCGCCGATGCCACTGCGTACAAGGCCTACACCTCCGATCCGGCGAACCCCATCCCGTACCGGGAGCGCCCCATCCAGGCCACCTACGCGCCCGGATCGCACTGGTTTACCTGGCTCGTGCAGGATCAGCGCTTCGTTGACGGACGCCCCGACGTCGCCACCTTCTCAACGCCGCCACTCGACCACGATGTCACCGTCACCGGCAATGTGGGCGCGGACCTCATCGCCTCCACATCCGGCACGGACGGCGACTGGGTCGTGAAACTCATTGACGTCTTCCCGCCGGACGGCCCACCCGCCGACGACTGCGGCTCGACCTGCACCCACATCGACCCCGCCGCGCAAACCTGGTCGAAGGTGCAACCCGGCGGCTACGAGTTGATGATCGCCGACGAAATCTTCCGCGGCCGCTATCGGAGCAGCTTCGAGCACCCTTCCGCCATCCCTGCCAACACGCCCGAGGAGTACAAGTTCTCGCTCCATGCAGCCGACCATGTCTTCCTCAAGGGCCACCGCATCATGGTGCAGGTGCAGAGCAGCTGGTTTCCGCTCTACGACCGGAACCCGCAGAGCTTCGTCCCGAACATCATGACGGCGCAGCCGGCCGACTACAAACCCGCCGAGCAGCGCATCTACGCTGGGTCGCACATGGAATTGCCGGAGCCGAAGCAGTAAAGCGGAATTCACGTTGACAGCGCTCTTGCCGCGGACTAGATTGACAGCCTCCCCATCCCAATCTCAACAGGGAGGTTTCTATGGTTTCCCTGGCCCCTTTTCCACAAATCGATGAGTCGAAATTAAATGCCTTCATGGGCAAAGCTGTCTCTGACATGGGCGCCGCCATGCATGCGGCGCTGGTTGTCATCGGCGATAAGCTGGGGCTCTACCGCGCCATGGCGGACTCGGAATGGATCACCCCCGCCCAGCTGGCCGCAAAGACCAATACCTCCGAGCGCTACGTCCGCGAGTGGCTCAACGCCAATGCCGCCAGCGAATACGTCATCTATGACCCGGCCGCCGGCACCTACCGCCTTCCTCCCGAGCAGGCCTTTGCGCTCACGGTGCAGGATCTGCCCGGCGCCTTCCACATCATCTCCTCGTGCTTTAAAGACGAACCGAAGATCACCCAGGCGTTCCGCACGGGAGAAGGAGTCGGCTGGCATGAACACGACGCGAACCTCTTCTTTGGCACGGAGCGCTTCTTCCGCCCCAACTACGAAAATCACCTGATCGCCTCGTGGCTGCCTTCGCTGGAGGGCGTCGTCGAGAAGCTGAAGCGTGGCGCTCTGGTGGCTGATGTTGGCTGCGGACACGGCGCCTCCACCATGCTGATGGCCAAAGCCTTCCCGAAATCCATGTTCTTCGGCTTCGACTATCACAGCGGATCGATCGAGCATGCGCGCCACATCGCGGGCCGTGACGGACTCCTCGACCAGATCAAGTTCGAAGTCGCCAGTTCCAAGAGCTATCCCGCCAACGGAGGCTACGACCTGGTCACCTTCTTCGACTGCCTGCACGATATGGGCGATCCCGTCGGAGCCGCCGCACACGTCTTCTCTTCACTCAAACCCGACGGCACGTGGATGATCGTCGAGCCCTTCGCCCACGACAAGCCCGAGGCGAATCACAATCCGGTCGGCCGCATCTACTACTCCGCTTCCACGATGATCTGCACCCCAGCGTCGCTGGCGCAGGAGGTTGGCGCGGCTCTCGGAGCGCAGGCCGGAGAAGACCGCATCCGCAACGTCGTCACGAAAGCTGGTTTCACCCGCTTCCGTCGCGCAGCGGAGACGCCCTTCAACCTCATCTTTGAAGCTCGCCCGTAACCGCTTTCGAGTACGAAGAGCGAGGGCCGGCATCCATCCCGGCCCTTTGTTTGCCTCGCCACAAATTCCCACAAAAAACCTGCTGGTCAGCCGCTCGCCGGCGCGTTACAGTTCTTGCCATCCCCGAAGCACGGCCAACAACCCAATTTTCGAAGTCCGTGCTGCGGTCCCCATGGAGACCCTGATGAGACCCACGTATCTTGCTGCCACTCTCGTTTGCACCGCGCTCCTGGCCACAACGCCCGCATGGGCCGATGCCAGCTACCAGGAAACCACACAGATGACCGGCGGCTCCCTGCTCAGAATGACGCATTCGATGGGCATGTTCAGCCATTCGATGAAGAAGCTGGGTGAGCCCATGACCACAACGGTCTACGTTTCCGGAGATCGCATGGCGCGCGTCAGCGACGACGAAATTGAAATCATCGATCTCGGCAAAAAGGAGATGATCAACATCGACCGGCAGAAGAAGACCTATCGGATCGAGACGTTCGAGCAAATGGAGCAGGCTGCCCAGGCCGCGGCGGCAAAGATGCAGTCCGCCCCGCAACAGCAGCCGCAGCAGGCGCCCGCGCAGAATCCGAACGACGTGAAGCTCACCTACAGCTTCGACGTGAAGGAGACCGGCGCGAAGCAGCAGATGGAGGGCAGCATGGCGCGCGAAGTGCTCATCGTCAGCAAGCTGAACGCGACCAGCGCCACCCAACCCGGCGAAGCAACGATGGAGATGACCAACAACGTCTGGCTGCTCGACCAGGAACCGGCGGGCTACAAAGAGGTTCGCGATTTTCACCAGCGCATGGGCGAGATGATGGCGCGCGAGATCCTGAAGAACGGCAATCCGTTCGCCTCCAGCCCGATGATCGCCTCCAAACCCGGCGCCAACGATAGCTTCAAAGGCATGGCCGAGCAGTTAAAGAAGCTGAACGGATTTTCGGTGATGGAGATTACGCGCGTCGGAGCCACCGGCAATGGCGAGCCTCTCCCGCCGCCGCAGCCGGGCAGTGCCGCCGTATCCGCTGAGCAGGGCATCGATGTTGGAGGCGTAGCAAAGCAGGCGGCCGTGGCCGGCGCTACAGCGGAAGCGGGTCACCAGCTCAGCAAAGCCGTTCCCTTCGGCGGCGCAATTGGCCACTTTGGGGGCTTTGGGCACAAGAAGCAGGCGGCTGAAACCGAGGACGCTCAGGCCCAGAACGCCGCAGCCCAGCAGCAGGCCGACCCTGTGCTGATGGAGATGGTGACGAAGAAGGCAAACTTCTCGACCTCTGCCGTGCCATCGAGCGTCTTCGAAATCCCCGCAGGCTACAAAGACATTTCAGCCGCGCAGTCACAGTAAACAATCAGGGTCGTGAGCCTTCCATCCGCTCACGACCCCGCAGTTTGAGCACGTCTTTCGCGTTTGCTACCGGCCACCGGCTACAGGCTAGCCTTCATCCTGCTCGCGCAGCTTCGCGATCACGCTGAAGTCCTCAAGAGTGGTGACGTCGCCCTTGATCTCACCATGCGTTGCCATCTCCCGCAGAAGCCGCCGCATGATCTTGCCCGATCGCGTCTTGGGCAACTGGTCCGTAAACCGAATATCATCGGGCCGGGCAAGCGCCCCGATCTCCTTCGCCACCCAGGCGCGTAGTTCGTCTTTCAACTCCTTCGAAGGCTCATAGCCACCCTCCAGCGTCACAAAAGCCGAAATCGCCTGCCCCTTCAGCTCATCGGGACGCCCAACAACCGCGGCCTCCGCCACCTTCGGATGAGCCACCAGCGCCGACTCGACCTCCATCGTGCCCAGCCGGTGTCCGCTCACGTTGATGACATCGTCGACGCGTCCCATCAGCCAGAAATAGCCGTCCTGATCCATGCGCGCGCCATCGCCGGTGAAATAGGACCCCGGAATATCCGACCAGTACTGCTTCACATACCGATCCGGATCGCCCCAGATCGTCCGCGCCATCGACGGCCAGGGCTTCCGAATGACGAGCAGTCCTCCCTGTCCAGCAGGGACCGGCTTCCCCTCCCGTGTGACCACCTCCGGCACGATACCGAAAAAGGGCCGTGTCGCCGAGCCAGGCTTCGCCGGAATGGCGCCCGGAATCGGGGAGATCATCGTCGCACCCGTCTCCGTCTGCCACCATGTGTCGACGATCGGGCACCGTCCGCGCCCGATCACCTCCCGGTACCAGATCCATGCCTCGGGATTAATCGGCTCGCCGACCGTCCCCAGCAGACGCAGGCTGCTCAGGTCGTATTTCGCCGGATGCTGATCGCCCCACTTGATGAACGCGCGAATCGCGGTGGGCGCCGTGTAAAAAACCGTCACCCTGTGGTCGTCGATGATCTTCCAGAAGCGGTCTGGCTGCGGATGGTTCGGCGCTCCCTCGTACATCAAGGTCGTCGTGCCGTTCTGCAGGATGCCGTACACCACATACGAGTGCCCCGTCACCCACCCGATATCGGCCGTGCACCAGAAGACGTCCTCTTCCTTCAAATCGAAGATGTACTTGCTGGTGACGTAGGTCTGTACCGCATAGCCGCCGGTGGTGTGCACCAGCCCTTTCGGTTTCCCGGTCGTGCCCGACGTGTACAGGATATAGAGCGGATCTTCGGAATCCAGCGGCTCAGCCGGGCACTGCGCCGGCGCCTCGGCCACCAGATCGTGCCACCAGTGGTCGCGCCCGCGAACCATCTCCACCGGCGATCCAGTCCTGCGGTAGACAATGACATGCTGCACCGTCGGACATTGGCCGACCGCCTCATCCACGGTCGCCTTCAGCTTCACTTCGTTACCCCGCCGATAGGACGTGTCCTGCGTCAGGATCGCGACACACTTCGCATCGTTGACGCGATCGACGATCGCATTCGCCGCGAATCCACCGAAGATCACCGAATGCACAGCGCCGATCCGAGCACAGGCCAGGATGGCAATCGCCAGCTCCGGCGTCATGCCCATGTAGACGGCGACGCGATCGCCCTTCTTAATGCCCAGGCAGCGCAGCGCGCTGGCAAACCGCTCCACCTCGCGCAGCAGTTCGCGGAAAGTGAGCCGCCGGACCTCGCCGGGCTCTCCTTCCCAGATGATGGCGGTCTTGTCACCCCGCCCGTTCTCGACGTGCCGATCCAGGCAGTTATAGGAAAGGTTGAACTTACCGCCGACAAACCATTTGGCCCATGGATGGTTCCACTCGAGCACCTTCTGCCATGGCTCAAACCAGTGCAGTTCGCGCGCCACGTCCGCCCAGAAGCCCTCCGGATCCTCGACGGAGCGGTGATACATCTCTTCGTACTGCGCCAGGCTCTGGATGTGTGCCTTCCGGGCAAACTCCTCCGGGGGCGGAAAGACCCGATTCTCGCGCAGGATGGACTCAAGGTTGGGATTGATGACCGTGTCGGCTGCCATGGATTCTCCGTCAGAAAACACACTAACGGGTGCCAACGGGCAAGCGCAACCGCTGCGACCTGGCCAGGCAGCGTCATTTCGTACACTTGTCGAGGAACCTGCCCAATGGCCTCTGATCTCGGCACCATCCTCGGCGTCATCCCCGCCCGCCTCGGCTCAACCCGCCTGCCGCGCAAGGTCCTGCGTGAAATCGCCGGAGAGCCAATGCTCGCGTGGGTCTATCGCGCCGCGCATGCGTGCCCCCACTTCGACAAGGTACTGATTGCAACCGATTCGCAGGATGTCCTGGACTTCGCGCAGGCACACGGATTGCCTGCCGTGTTGACCCCCGCCGACTGCGCCAGCGGCACCGACCGCGTTCACGCCGTCGCGCAGTCGATCCCCGCCGACATCTACGTCAATATCCAGGGAGACGAGCCGCTGCTCACCCCCGGGCACTTCGGCCGGCTGTTGGAGATGTTCCGGCGTCCGGAGGTTCAGGTCGCGACGCTGGCCGTTCGCTGCCCGCAGCGGGATATCGCGAATCCGAACGCGGTCAAGGTCGTCACCGCCGCCGATGGGCGAGCACTCTATTTTTCCCGGGCAACAATTCCCTTCGACCGCGACAACGCGGGATTTGCCGGCTATCGCAAGCACCTCGGCATCTACGCCTACCGCAAAGCAGCCCTGACCCGCTTCGCCTCGCTGCCGCAATCCTGGCTGGAAAATGTCGAGAGGCTCGAACAGCTTCGTCTCCTGGATAACGGCATCGACGTCTACGTCGCACCTGCCCCCAGCGACACCATCGGCGTCGATACCGAAGAGGATCTGCGCGCAGCCGAAGCCATCCTGGCCGCCCGCCCTCGAAACTAAGAACCCGCTTCGCGTGCTCCGGAGCTGGATTATTCCGCAGTCGGCATATGCACGTACATGGACTGAATTCCAACCCGGCCGGGGCCGGTGAACCGGTTCCATACGAGACTTCCGGCGCTGGCAAACAGTCCGGTCGTCAGCTTCTGGAACTGCGTTTCCATCTGCACAGAAGAATCCTTGTAAACCCATCCGCCCGGCTCGATGTCAATTTGCTCTCCGGCGCCGAGCGTGACCTCAAAGACATTCCCGTACCCGTGTACCCACACAATTCCATCCCCATCCACCGCTCGAAAATGATCGATAAAGAATCCTGTGCCTCCCAGCAACATGTTCGATACGCCCTTCACCCGGGTAAACGTGTAGTCCACGCTGGCGGTGGCCGCAAGGAACTGATGCTCGCGCATGTCGAGCCCTTCACCGCGGCGCAGATGCATCGCGAAGATATGACCTGCGCCATCACGGCTGAACCCGATTTGCCCTGGACCGCTCGCTTCCGTGAGGAAGACTGGCATGCCGGACAGCACACGCTTCAGCGCACCCTTCAGCGGCCTGATGCCGATCCGAACGCTGAGATCCTTCCAGAGAAGGATGTAATGCTCGAAATAAACGGGCATGGCCGCCAGTTCAAGGTGAAGGACCGGGACGAGTTCGCCTTCGATGTAGTAAATGACTCCGGCAAAGTTCTCAGCAAGGGCTGCGGTTGGTCTCAGCACAGGAACGGGCATTCTCTGCTCCAGATCTACAGGAATGGGGTGGACCCATCATCTATGGAAGTGCGCAGTCGCGCAAGCTATGCCTGCGTCGTCAACTCCGCGCCTCTGGACTCCCGCCCGAACGCCGCCACAATGGCCAGGTAGATCGCAACGATCCCCACCGTCGCCGCCAGAATCGGCCCATATCCCATCCTGAAGTGCTCCGCGGCCTTCGATTGAATCTCGTTGTTCTGCGACGAAATGAAATTTCCCAGCTGGTACGCCAGTCCAGGGAACGTCGCCCGCAC
>DATEPN010000184.1:0-5254 GCA_035273225.1 Acidobacteriaceae bacterium
TTCGTGAAGCCGAAGGAGATCATGGGCATTGTCGCGGGAACACGCACCCGGTCCGGATCGACGAACTTCCTGCGCCTGCACGTGCTCGGCGATCATGTCACCGAGGCCACTGCGAAGCACGAGGACGCGAGGGCTGCGAGAGGCGCCCGCAAGCCGGTCGTCCCGCCGCACAAGCCTGTCCGGAAGTAGGCAGCCCGCTTCGGGAGCGCCCGGCTCCGAACGGAGCCGGAAGGTCGGCTCGGGCGCTCGGCTTTGGGGCGGGTGACAATCTGTGCCAGCGGGTGTGACTGCGGCAACGGAATTCCCGATTCCCTGCTCCAACCGGGTAGTCGCGCGACGGCTTGTCGCGTGCGAGGGCTCGTGCGGTTTTGCCGCAGGCCAGGCAGCCCGAGGATACTCCAGACGCCCAGATCCCCGCCGCTTGCCAATTCCAGCAAACGGGGCCATGCTGTTGGAGTCGGCACCACCCCGCAAAAGGGGGCCTATGACAGGGTCCATCCGTATCGGCCATCTCTCTGCAGCGACCGCATTCCTGGCATCGCTTATGGTGTGTGCCGCGCCGACCGCGACCGGCCAGGTGTTTGTCGTCCAGCCGGAGCACATCGAGCAGCACTACGCCCAGATCGATCCCACCAACGTCAAGCTTCCCGCTGAGCCGATCACAAAGATGGGCCGCGAGCGGCTGATCCGGTTTATGCAGTCGGAGCAGGGGTTTGCGATGCGGCCGCTGCCGGTGGCGACCATTGAGCTGCGAGCCAATGGCGAGATGAACCCGGGCGGCGCGAAGTACATCAGCCTGCTGCACGAAAAGGGCGCGAGCGCCAAGCCTGGCGATCGGCTCGTCGTCACGAACATCCGGTTCAAAGACGACAGCATCATTCTCGACCTGAACAACGGCCCGGACCACAAACATAAGTATCTGCGTCACATCGCTGTGGGCATGGGAGGCGTGGAGACGCCTCTGGCTCCGTACGACGACGGCGCGCCACCGTCCGGTGCGCGGATCACCGTCACGTTTGCGAAGCACATTCCCGATATCTCGGGCGAGCAGTTGCAGGCGCTGCTGAAGCCCCTGATCGACTTCGGCGTGAAGTCGCCGGCGGAGGCCTATGCCGAGTCGCTGCCGCCGTTCCTGCGCAAGGCGATCACGGAACATCGGGTGCTGGTCGGCATGGACCGGGACATGGTCATCTACGCCAAGGGTCAGCCGGGGCACAAGGAGCGCGAGCAGGTCGACGGCAAGAACATCGAGATCTGGATCTATGGTGAAGCGCCACAGCCGGTGGAGTTCGTTCGCTTCGACGGCAGCTTCGTGGTTCGAACGGAGCTGGCCAAGGTTGGCGAGCCGGTGCAGGTGAAGACGGGCAACGAGATGGGGCCGGAGTTCAGGAAGCCGGCCGTCGCCGCCAACGAGCATCCGGTGCAGCTTGGTGACCGCAGCGATGCGGATGTGACCGAAGAGAACGCTCCGAAGGCGCCGCCGACTCTGCGGCAGGCGGGCGAGAAACTGCCTGCGGACAATGAGAAGGGGACTCCGAGCATGGCTCCCGTCAACTTCCCGCCGGACCAGCGGCGGCCGGGCGATCCCGGGTATTCACCGACGGTCTCGGCCCATCCGAGCGACTCAGGGCAGCAGAAGCAGGAGAGCCAGCCCAGGAGCAGCGATTCGACCGATAATCCGATCGATGCTCCGCCGCAAAAGCCGCAGTAGCTGAGCGCGGGACGGCAACCACAATCGATGGTCTAAGATGGCCGGTGGAGACGCCGGCCATGTTACGTTTTGCGCTTCGTTCGACCTGCGCGTTGTCTGTCTTTGCGCTTGCCCTTTCTCTTCCGGCCCAGTCCGCCTGGACTCCGCCGGCCGACAAGACCACGATCGAGTTGTGGCCCAACGGCGCGCCGGGGCCGAAGACCGCGAACGGGCCGGAGCACGACACGACCACGGCTTCGGATCACGAAGTAGCGGGCCGGCGCGTGATGCGGATCGGCGACGTGTCGGAGCCAACGATCACCGTCTATCGCGCGCCGGCTGACCGCAACAGCCGGGCGGCGGTAGTGGTGTTTCCGGGAGGCGGCTACCGGATCCTCGCTATCGATCTGGAAGGCACGGAGGTGTGCCAGTGGCTGAACTCCATTCACGTCAACTGTGTGCTGCTGAAGTACCGGGTGCCGGCCAGCGGGCCGTATCCCAAATCCGACGCGGCGTTGCAGGATGCCCAGCGGGCGGTGAGCCTGGTCCGGCACCATGCCTCGGAGTGGGGCATCGACCCGCGCCGCATCGGGGTTCTCGGCTTCTCGGCTGGCGGGCATCTGGCGGCGGCGATCAGCACGCATTCCCAGAAGCGGCTTTACGAGGCGATGGACGGGGCGGATCAGCGGAGCTGCCGTCCGGACTTCGCCATCGTCATCTACCCTGGCTACCTTGCGCTGGCGGACAAGAGCTTCGCCTTCAACCCCGAGATTCCGGTGACGGCGTCGGTGCCGCCAACGTTCCTGGTGCAGGCGGAAGACGATCCGGTGCATGTGGAGAATGCCATTGAGTACTTCATGGCGCTGAAGCGGGCTCATGTGCCGGCGGAGCTTCATGTCTATGCGCAGGGCGGCCATGGGTACGGGCTGCGCCGGACCGATCTGCCCGTGACCACGTGGCCGGAGGCGGCGGAGCGGTGGATGCACACCATTGGGGTGCTCTCGGCGGCGGGGGGGTAGGTTCTGGTTCCTGGGGGTTCCCCACTGCAAGCGTTTGATTCTAAAAGGAATGATGGGGGGATCACCCCTGCGTAAGCATTTGAAAACAAGGTGCGTGACTTTGTTTTCAAATGCTTAGGGCAGCCTGTAGCGGGTAGCCGGTGGCCGGTAGCGCTGAGCCGATGTTCTTCCCAGGGCTTTCAGAACCAGCGGAAGGCGTGCCTGGTGCGGCTGGCTACAGCTACGTTCTCTTCACATCGGCAGCCAGCCGAACCGGAAGATGAGAATCGTAACCGCTGCGACCATGGCGAGGAAAACGACCCAGCCGAGCGGCGTGGCGGCGCATTTGCGTGCGCTGCGAAGAATGACCTGCAAACCCCGTCGAGGAGCGACGGCAACAGAACCCATGACCTGACCTTTCGCGGTCCGTCCACGCAAGGGCCCGACCCGCTTGCAATCATCCTATGCGAAGCGAACGGGTAAGTGATCTCGCCGGAAATCGGGTCGCCAGTACTTTGGTTCGAGATGGAGGTTACTCTCCACGCTGCGTAGGTCGAGGGTTTCAGGAGAAAACGGTAATGTCCGAGTTGGCGGTAACTCGGACAGCGAGTCGCGGTTGCTTTGGCGGTGGAGCCCAGGCTATTGGATCAATTCCACGCTGCCGTTGGTGGCTATGCGATAACGGCTAACGCTGGTCACGGAGGTGTCCTCGTGCTCGGTCCTGATCACGAGAATGTGAGTCAGGGAATCGTACTTCGGGTAGCCGTCAACCGTGCTAAGGGATCGGTAACAGCTGTCGATGTTCAGCGACAAGGTCTCCCGCACCGGGGCGGTGAGTTTAACGACGTGAAGGTACCGCTCGCCATCTGATGCGCCGCACTCGCCCTGGACGTTGGCATTGGAAGAGAACCGGTCCATGAAGATTAAGAAGTGGCCGGGGTCTTCTGCGAGAACTGTTGCATTCCAGATTTCGGCTCTGCGCTGCTGCCCAATCTCTTCATAAGAGAGTGGAATGCGGTTCGTCTTGCCTGAGACGAGTCGAAGGTCCAAAACCACGTTCGGCGGGTGGAAGTAGTGAACTGTGCCCCGGCCCTCCTGTAGGTGAGTAAGGGGCACACTCATGCCGGACGTGATGGTGTTCGCTATGAGAAGGGCGAACAACGACCCTGCTCTAAAGCTCATATCAGCGAGTGTAACGGGTGGGTTGTCGGCAACTCGGAAGTCTCGGCTTGGCGGCGATCATCTGTTCAGCAAGAAGCTGAAACGTTGAGCACATTTGTGCTGCCGGCGGGCTAGCTGAGGCGGCGGAGTTTGCGGTTGCGGAGCCACTTCGCGAAGCCGAGGCCGAAGAGCATCAGGCCGAAGGGGAGGCACATCAGGGCGACCATGAGGGCGAGCCAGCCGGCGTTGGAGTGGGGGCCGTTGCGGGTGATGCCGCCGAAGACGGTCAGGGCGAGAAGGGCGGCGATGGCTCCGGCGACGAGGGTCCAGATGCCGGTGATGAGCAGCGCGCGCGTGCCGTCGTCGGCCGGTCGGATGGGCGTTGGACGGATGGGGGTGGGTCGGGTTTGGGTGGATCGGGGGGGCGCGGTTGGCTGCATGAGGGTTCCCATCGTGGCTGGTCGTTAGCGGAGCGCCTCAACCAGCATCACGCGGACGACGACGCCGGTGACGGAGACGTAGAGCCAGAGCGGGAGAGTGAAGCGCGCGATTTTGCGGTGGATGCGGAAGCGGCCGGTCAGCGCCAGGAAGAACGTGATGAGGACGATGGGCAGAGCGAGCGTGGCCAGAATGATGTGGCTGATGAGGATCGGCAGATACAGGTGGTAGTACGTGCTGTTGTGGACGGGGTAGAGGGTGTCTCCGTGGAGGGCGTGGTTGGCGATGTAGGAGACGAGAAAGAGCGAGCTGAAGACGAGCGCGGTGAGCATGCTGTTGCGGTGGGCGGTGATGCGGCGGTGGCGGATGAAGTAAAAGCCGACGCAGAGGGCGATGGCGCTGAGTCCGTTGAGGAGCGCGTTCAGGTTGGGAAGGAAGGTGTAGTGCTGGGCGGCGGCATCGGACGCGGGATGGACGTAGATGAGCCAGAAGAGGAAGAGCGTCGCGACGAGGCTGATGCCAAGGATGACCGCGACCGGCAGCGAGAGCGACTGCTGCGGCTTCGGACTGCTGGTGGCGGTTGGCATCGGGTCCCTCCTGCCTACCGGGCGTTCAGCATGAGCGCTGTGAGCAGCAGAGGCAGGTAGATGACGCTGACCTTGAGGAGGTCGCGCGCGTACATGCGGGACTCCTTGTCGCTGCGGGCCTTCACGATGCGGGCGAAGCGGATGGTGTAGGCGAGGTAGGCGGCGCCGAGGACGAGCGCGGCGATGAGGTAGAGCTTGCCGTCCATGTGGAGCCAGAAGGGAAGCAGGCTGGCGGGGATCATGAGGACGGCGTAGATCAGGGCTTCAAGGGCGGTCGACCAGCCGTCGGGCTGGACGACGGGCAGCATGCGGATGCCGGCTTTGGCGTAGTCGTGGCGATAGAGCCACGCGATGGACATGAAGTGGGGGAACTGCCAGAC
>DATEPN010000185.1:0-24169 GCA_035273225.1 Acidobacteriaceae bacterium
GACTTCATCGAGAACGTGCGCCGGGCGCTCTACTGCTCCAAGATCATCAGCTACACGCAGGGATACATGCTGCTGCGCGAGGCGGCCAAGGCGTTTGGCTGGCGTGTGAACATGGGCGGCATCGCGCTGATGTGGCGCGGCGGGTGCATCATCCGCAGCCGCTTCCTCGGCAAGATTAAGGAGGCGTACGACAAGAAGCCTGACCTGCACAACCTGCTTTTCGACAGCTTCTTCTCCGGCGTGCTGAACGAGTATCAGGCGTCCTGGCGCAAGGCCGTCGTGAAGGCGATTGCGCTGGGCGTTCCGGCTCCCGCGTTCTCGACCGCGCTCTCGTTCTACGATGGATACCGCACGGAGCGGCTCCCAGCCAATCTGCTGCAGGCGCAGCGTGACTTCTTTGGCGCGCACACGTACGAGCGAGTGGACCAGCCGCGCGGACAGTTCTTCCACACCAACTGGACCGGCCGCGGCGGACGCGTTTCATCGACCACATACAACGTTTAATCACCGACTAATCAGCGACGCCCCTGCTGCTTCAATCAGCAGGGGCGTTTTTGCGTCTGAAAACCGCTGCTTTTACGCAGGTTCCGGGCGTACGCCATGCGCCCCGCAAGCCGCTCTGGCTGAATCGTTTGACCCTTGTTAACCGTCTAACAAACAGAGGTTCTATGGATATGCCAAGGCTCAGAACAACTCTGATCACTGCCCTGGCGCTCTTGTGCTCACCGGCCCTTTTTGCTTCGGATATGCAGAATTCCCAGCCGGCCAGCTCAGCCGTGCCAGGGTCGCTCAATTACGTGGAGGGCTCCGTTGCGGTGAACGGCCAGCCCGTAACCCAGAAATCAATTGGCTCGCTGGCTGTGCACCCGGGCGAGGAGATCTCAACAGCGAACGGCCGCGCTGAGCTGCTGCTCACTCCCGGGGTATACTTCCGGCTCGGAGAGAACAGCGAAGCGAAGATGGTCAGCCCAGAGTTGACCAACACGGTTGTCGAGCTGGATCGCGGAAGAGCGGCCGTTGAAGTCGATCAGATCTACAAGGAAAACGATCTGCACGTGCTCGAAAATCACATTCCGGTACAGCTGGTGAAGCCCGGGCTCTACGAATTCGACGCGGACAGCAATTCTGTGAAGGTCTTCAAAGGCGAAGCAGCGGCGCTGCGGCCGAATGAGAAATTCGTGGCTGTGAAGAGTGGTCACGAGCTCCATCTGTCGGACAACGCCGAGCTCAAGCCGGTGAAGTTCGACGTGAATGCTGAAGAGCAGAGCGGACTCTACCGCTGGAGCAGTCTGCGCTCCGACTACCTGTCGCAAGCCAACCAGCAGATTGCCAGCACGTACGGGGAAGGCTACGCTCCGGGCTGGTACTGGGATCCGTACATGATCGGCTACACATTCATAGGACCGTCACCATTCTATAGCCCATTCGGCTGGAGCTTTTATCCGCTCGGCTGGGCCGGTGGATGGGGCTGGGGCTATCCCGGTTGGGGCCTCGGCGGGGGCTACTTCGGTGGCACGCGCTGGGTGGGCCCGCACGGACCGTTGAATCTGCAGCGCGGCGGCTTCGGGCCGAACCCCGGAACGCACGGCGGACACGTCGGCGGTCATGGCCGGTAATCGCGACTGAAAATCGAATGCCTCATGCGTGCTCGCATGGGGCATTTTTCTTTTCGCTCGAAGCGGCTGAATTATGCTGCGCCGGATCTGGTGGCGGCGGATGGAATCGAACCATCGACCTTGGGGTTATGAATCCCACGCTCTAACCAACTGAGCTACGCCGCCGAAAGAGGAAGGCAAGTTTCATCATACGAACGCGCGCAGGAGCGGTCAAACGCGAGAGCGCGGATGCGGAGCAAATCGTTTTACACGCGGCTCCCACCACTTTCCGCGCTGTACATCGCACCGCCTCGGGCGTAAACTGCGTCGGTGTCTTCACCCAAATTATTCTGGAAGAACTCATCGGCTATGAACCGAATCGTCTTCGCGGCATGCCTTCTTGTCGTGTCTCTGCTCGCTGCCGGGAGTGCTCTCGCGCAGAAGCCGGTTGTCCTCGCACGCCGTGATGCTACCGTGACGCTCGAGCCATACGCGCCGAACATCATTCGGGTCACCATGAGCCTGAAGAAGGATGCCGCGCTCGGGCCTCCCGGATATGGCATCAGCGGCAAGCCCTCGACGGAGGGCTGGAATTACGAACACACCGACAAACTGGACACCTACCATTCGGCGCAGCTGACCGTCACGATGCCCGTCATCCAATATGGCGCAAGCACGACGAAGTACACCTGCGACACTTGCCAGTACTTCAGCGGGTCGACGCCCTACATTCCCCTGACGATCACCGACCGCGATGGCAAGACGCTGGTGAACCTGCAAAGCTGGTGGATGAGCGTTCCCAATCACAAGGACGGGAACGCTGCCGTCCTTAATGAGGTCAGGTCATCGATCAATTGGGAACATTTCGATCCTCGGCCCACGGACGCTGCATACTTTCAGGTCGGCGCCAGCTTTCATTCCGCGGATGACGAGCACTACTACGGCCTCGGCGAAAACCAGCAGGGCTACCTTGATCATCGCGGCCATCCGATCCGCTGCTGGAACGACTACACGGCGGCCGCAGGGCCCACGTTCTGCGTGCCGTTCCTGGTCACGAACAAGCACTACGCCATCCTGTGGGATAACCCCTCGAAGACCACCATCGAACCGGGCTTCAATGAGCAGACCCGCTGGATTTCCGAGGTGGGCGACCGCGTTTCGTTCTTCGTGATCGCCGGCAAGACGACCGATGAACTCTATGCCGGCTACAGGCTGCTGACCGGCGACACGCCGATGTTGCCGAAGGCTGCGTACGGATACATCCAGTGCAAGCAGCGCTACAGCAGCCAGGATGAGGTGCTGGCCGTTGCCACCGGCTACCGCGAGCGGCACCTGCCCGCCGACGTTATTGTCGTGGACTGGTTCTACTACACGAACATGGGCCAGATGGACTTCGACTCACGATACTGGCCCGATCCATCGGCAATGAACCAGAAGCTGCACCAGATGGGCTTCCAGACCATGATCAGCGTGTGGCCGCGCTTCGTGCCGACGGATCGCTTCTACTCTCACATCGCGGAGAATGGCTGGTTCGAGCACCTGGCCGACGGAACGCCGACGAATGGCCTGCCCTACGACAAAGCCGGGTCGGACATCGACACCACGAATCCGGATGCCGCGCAGTGGTACTGGAACACCGTCAAGGACAACATTCTGAGCAAGGGGTTTGATTCGCTCTGGGCAGACGAAACGGAACCTGACCTGCCGCCGAACGGCAGCTACTTCCATATCGGACCGGGGACGCAGTACTTCAATGTCTATCCCCTGTTTCATACGGCAGCGCTGTACGACGGCTTCCGCGCCGATACAGATCATCGCGGGCTGATCCTGTCGCGGGACGGCTATCTGGGCGTGCAGCACAACGGCACGATCGTCTGGTCCTCGGATATTTTCCCGACCTGGGATGCGTTCCGGCGGCAGATTCCTACGGGGTTGGACGTGGCGGCCTCCGGGCTCAACTACTGGAGCAACGACACGGGCGGCTGGCAATATCTGCCCCAGGTGCACCATCCGGCGCATCCGCCGCTGCTGGATCCATCGGATGCACGGGATGTGGTTGGCCACTATGACGATTACCCTGAGCTCTACACGCGATGGTTTGAATACGCGAGTTTCCTGCCGATCTTCAGGACCCACGGCAGCCGTCGGTACAACGAGACCTGGTCGTACGGCAAGCAGGCCGAGCCGATTCTCGAGCAGTATTTGCGGCTCCGATATGAGCTGATGCCCTACATCTATTCGCTGGGATATTTCACGCACAAAACAGGCGCTCCGTACATGCGCGCGCTGTTCATGGATTTCCCCGATGATCCGAAGGTAGCCGAGATCGGCGACGAGTACATGTTTGGGCCGGCGTTTCTGGTCGCGCCGGTGACCGAACAGGGTGCGACAACGAGGCAGGTATATCTGCCGGCCGGTGCGGACTGGTACAACTACTGGACACACAAGCGCTATCCGGGTGGCCAGATGCTTACCGTGGATGCGCCGATCGACAAGTTGCCGCTGTTTGTGCGCGCCGGATCGATCATTCCGCTGGGAGCGCAGGTGGAAAGCACAGCGGAGAAGCAGGCCATCGCGAAGATACAGATATGGCCTGGAGCCGGCGCCGACTTCGACCTGTATCAGGATGACGGCCGGACATATGCCTACGAGAAGGGCGACTTCCAGCTAACGCATCTGCACTGGGACGATGCCGCGCACAAACTGAGCCATTCCGGCGCATCGGCCTGGAGCCAGCCAGACAGTCAGATTGTGCAGATCATCCGGTAACCGGCGCCCCTGCGTTTCCAGCAGGGGCCCGCATAGCTAATCGGCAAACTTATTGATCAGCGTAATTGCCACGACGATCAGGACCGCTGCCACCGTCAATCCACCAACTGCCATTGTGCCCAGACTCATGCCTGTCTCCTGTTCCGCGGGCGGTAGCTGCTGTCGCTATCGCCCAAACCGGAACGGTCCAGGATAATCACAGAAGGATAGCGGATCAGTGATGGCGGTCACGAAGGTATAAGTGCAACTTAGCGCGCGACTAATGCTGCTGACAGCGATTGGATCTAGACCGCAGCGCCTTCGAGTTCGCGCTCCTGGGAGCCATACCGGCTGCGGACGTAGTCGTCGAGGATCTTCTTGAAGTCCTGGACAATCGTATCGCCGCGCAGCGTGGTCATGAGCCGGCCATCCACATAGACCGGGGCCTTGGGCTCTTCGAACGTGCCCGGCAGCGAGATGCCGATGTTGGCGTGCTTCGATTCGCCGGGGCCGTTGACAACGCATCCCATGACGGCGAGTTTCAGCTCTTCTACGCCCGGATACTGCCGGCGCCACTCCGGCATCGAGGTGCGGAGATAATCCTGAATTTGCTGCGCCAGTTCCTGGAAGAAGGTGCTGGTGGTGCGCCCGCATCCGGGGCAGGCAGTCACCTGCGGCGTAAAGCTGCGAATGCCCAGCGACTGGAGAACCTGCTGTGCGATCAGGACTTCTTCTGTGCGGCTGCTGCCCGGCTTTGGCGTAAGAGAGACGCGGATGGTGTCGCCGATGCCCCTGAGCAGCAGGGGCGCCAGTCCGGCGGTCGAGGCGACGGTTCCCTTCATGCCCATGCCAGCCTCAGTAAGACCGAGGTGGAGGGGGTAGTCGCAGCGGCCGGCGAGCATCTCGTAAACGTCGATCAGGTCGCGCACGCCGGAGACCTTGCCGCTGATAATGATCATGTCGTGGCCGAGACCGTAGCGTTCAGCGGCGGCGGCGGAATCGAGTGCGCTGCGGCACATCGCTTCCAGCATCACGTCCCGGGCCGGAGCGGGATTCGCCAGCTTGCTGTTCTCGTCCATCAGGCGGGTGAGCAGCGCCTGGTCGAGCGAGCCCCAGTTGACCCCGATGCGGACCGGCTTCTGGTTCTCGACGGCGCACTCGATCATGGTGCGGAAGTTGTCGTCGTCCTTGCGGCCGATCGAGACGTTTCCCGGGTTGATGCGGTACTTGCTGAGCGCCTGAGCGCAGGCGGGGTACTTTTTCAGGAGCAGATGCCCGTTGTAATGGAAGTCGCCGATGATCGGCGCGCTGATTCCCCGTTTGGCAAGGCCTTCGACAATGTGCGGCACGGCCTGCGCCGCCGCGTCGTTGTTCACCGTAACCCGGACGAGTTCGGAGCCGGCCTGGACCAGTTCGGCCACCTGCTGGATGGTCGATTCGGCGTCCGCTGTGTCCGTGTTGGTCATCGACTGGACGACCACCGGGGCTTCAGAGCCAACGCGAACCTGGCCGATGCGAACTGTCGTGGTCTTTCTGCGCACAATTTCGGGCATTGGGAACCTCAGCCTCAGTTTACCGGAAGGAACGCTTTGTTTTGTTCGGGTTGTGAGGGCAATACCTGCGTGATCTTGTGCATGTAATTGGAAAGCCGTCACTTCCCGGATGGTCTCGTGGCCACCAGGCACGAACCTGCCAGCTTCATCGCCCGACAGGAGATTCGAGATCCGGCAGGCGGGGCGCAAAGCGCGCTCCGGCAAGCAGGATCGCGCCGCTCACGGCGAGGGAAATCAGTGTTGCGCCTAGTCCGACGCGGAGCGTTCGGCGGTCGGCGATCCAGCCGATCAGGTGGGGCGAGGGGAAGTCGCCGAGCAGGTGAATCATGAGCAGGTTCATGGAAATCGCGGTTGAGCGAATCGGCGCGGAGACGGAGTTGACGATCGCGGCGTTCAGCGGGCCGGTGCCGAAAAAGATCCAGAACTCGGCGATCCAGGCCGACAGCAGCATGTAATGCGACGGGCCAAAGAAGACCAGCGCGCCAAACGGGATGGCCAGCACGACGCTCCACGCGGAGACCAGATACAGGGCGCGGTGATTACGCTTGATCCAAATTTGCGCTACCCAGCCGCCGACGATAGTCGCGAGCAGGCCATCCACGGCGGTGATCTCCCCGGCGGTCAGGTCGGCGTGCGCCAGGGTGAAGCCGGCGAAGTTCTCAAAGAACGTGGGCAGGAAGGTGGAGATGCCCCCAATGGCGAAGGTCCACATCGCCATCCCCAGCGTCGCGGTCCAGTATGCCGGATTGCGGAACAGCCCGCGAAAGCTGGCGCGGGCTGCTGTGGCCTCGACGGTATCAGCGGCGCCACGCTGCGGCTCGCGCACGAAAAGCCAGAACGCCAGCGCGATGAGCACGCCAGGGACCGCAGCAACGTAGAAGGGGTTGCGCCACCCGAATCGCTCGCCCAGAAATCCGCCGATGAGATATCCGAGCGCGCCGCCTACCGGGATGGAGACGTAGAAGATGCTGAGGATCCGATTGCGGTCCTCCTCCGGGTAGAAATCCGCGAGCATTGCCGGAGCGAAGATGGAGAAGGTCGCCTCACCCACACCGACAATGGCGTGCCGGATCAGCAGCATGTCGTAGCTGTGGACGGTGGCGGTCAGCAGGGTGGCGGCGCTCCAGATGAGGGCGCCGATAATAATGAGCGGCTTGCGGGGCAGGCGATCCCCCAGCCATCCGGTCAACGGCGCGATGAGCATGTACGTGAAGAAGAAAGCGGAGGTCAGCGCGCCTGCCTCGGCGTAATTGATATGGAATTCCTGCTGGATGAGCGGCTGGACGCCAGGCAGCACATACCGGTCGATGAAATTGAAGAGATTCAGCGCCGTCAGCAGGAAAAGTGCGATGCCCGCAGTACGAAGGGATTTGCTGGTGCGCGTCATCGTGGGCATGCGTGAGGGCAGGATAGCAGGCGCCCGCGCATCGCTTCCTCGCTTTATCCCTTCAGCTTTTCCAGGTGCCGGAAGCCGTCGGTCTGGATCAATAGTCCGGTAAACAATGTCAGGTTATAGAACGCATGGACGAGCACGCTGCAGGCCAGCGAGCCTGTGCGGAGGCGCACGATGCAGAGGATGATGCTGACGCATCCGATGAGCAGCACCGGGCCCCACGCATGCGAGACCTGCTGCGAGTGCATCATCGCGAACGGGATGGAGGTAAGCACAATCGAGACGGGAACGCCCAGGACGCGCACGGCCGATTCCGTCATGGATCCGCGTTGTTCCAGCCAGCGAAAGACGTTGACGAAGCCGGGCAGCAGCAAGCCGCGGAACGCCAGCTCTTCAGTCAGAGGCGCCAGGGTGACGCCAAACACCATGAGCGCCCAGGCACCGGCGCGCGACCGCGTCAGGTCCTCGAGGATCGGCGGCGCTTTCGGCATGGGAACGAAATTGCCAGCAAGAGTGATGAGCAGTCCCGTTGCGACACCGGTGCCGGCGAGCAGCAGGAACCAGCGCTGCATCAGTGCTCCATTCCAGCGAATTCCCTGTGCAAAGCCGACGCCGGCCGTGGCCTTCCACCACAGGCCGAAGACAAGCGCCGTGAGCGCCCACAGGATTCCATACCAGACCGCCTGCATGGAGATGGCGATCGCGATGTTCTGCGTGACAGCTCCGATCAGCTTCGGAATCGGAATGTGCGGCCGCGCGATATGCAGGATGACGAGAGTGCCAATGGCTGACCCGATGAGGGTAAAGAGCACCAGGGCCGCGAATACGCAGAAATGGCCGAGGTGCGGGATAAGCTTTGGGCGCGGCGGTGCGACGGGAATTCCCGAACCGAAGGGATACCCCGTGGGCTGCATCTCCGCGAGATTCTCGTGCGGAGCGGGCCAGTGGATGGCCTGCGCGGTGCTGGTCAGCGGCTCTGCCGAAGGGCCACCCGCAGCCGCGGGATCGATTGGTGGGGTCGTGGATTCCGGGTCGTCGCTCATTGCACCGTCGCTTTCTTCTGCTTCCTCCCGTTCTTCGCTCGCATGGCTCCGTTGCCCTGCGGCGCTGCGATCGGCAGGAGCGCGGGTGGCCCGCTCGTCTCATCGTAATAGCGGCGGAGAAATTGCCCCGTAAACGACTGCGCGACGCCCGCAATTTGCTCCGGAGCACCCTCGGCGACAACGCGACCGCCACCTTCTCCGCCTTCCGGGCCGAGATCGATGATCCAGTCCGCGTTCCGAATGACGTCCAGGTTGTGTTCGATGATGATAATCGTGTTTCCCAGGTCCGTCAGCCGGTGAAGTACCTCAAGGAGCTTACGGACGTCATCGAAGTGCAAACCGGTGGTGGGCTCGTCGAGCAAATAGAGCGTGCGGCCGGTCTGGCGTTTGGAAAGCTCGCGGGCCAGCTTCATGCGCTGCGCCTCGCCGCCGCTGAGCGTGGTCGCGGACTGGCCCAGATGGATGTAGCCCAGGCCGACATCTGCGAGCGTCTCGAGCTTTTGCCGCGCCTGCGGAATATCGCGCAGCACAGGCAGTGCATCTTCGATGGTGAGGTCGAGGATATCGGCAATGGAGTAGCCGTTGAACTTGACCGCCAGCGTTTCCTGGTTGTAGCGGCGGCCGTTGCAGACCTCACACTGCACGTAGACGTCGGGCAGGAAGTTCATTTCGATGCGGCGCTGCCCTTCTCCCTGACACGCCTCGCATCGTCCCCCCTGGACGTTGAACGAGAAGCGCCCCGCCTTGTAGCCGCGCTCGCGCGACTCCGGCAGCATGGCGAAGAGGTCACGGATCGCCGTGAAGACGCCGGTGTAGGTCGCCGGATTGGAGCGCGGCGTGCGGCCGATGGGCGACTGGTCGATGCGGATCGCCTTATCAATATTGTCAAAGCCGCGAATGCGTGTGTGCTCGCCGGGCGCTTCGCGGGAGCCGTAGAGCTCGCGAGCGAGCGACCGATACAGGATGTCATTGACGAGGGTGCTCTTCCCTGACCCGGAAACGCCGGTCACGACGGTCATGACGCCGACCGGAAACTTCACCGTCACGTCCTGCAGATTATGACTGCGGGCGCCTTCCACGGTGATCCATTTGCCGGAGAGTGCCCGCGGAGTGAGTCGCTGCAGCGTGGAAATCTCGCCTGCGAGGTAGCGCCCTGTCAATGAGGCAGGAGCGCGCATGATGGCATCCGGCGGCCCTTCTGCAACAACGCTGCCACCAAGGCGTCCGGCGCCGGGGCCGAGATCGAGGACATAGTCGGCATGGCGAATCGTCTCTTCATCGTGCTCAACGACCAGGACGGTGTTGCCGAGGTCCCGCAGCGATTCCAGCGCTTCGATCAGCCGCTGATTGTCGCGCTGGTGCAACCCAATCGAGGGCTCGTCGAGTACGTAGAGTACCCCGCGCAGGCGCGAGCCGATCTGCGTGGCAAGGCGGATGCGCTGGCCTTCTCCGCCGGACAACGTCGCGGCATTGCGATCGAGCGAGAGGTAGCCGAGGCCGACCGCGTTCAGAAACTGCAGGCGCTCGACAATCTCCTTACGCAGGCGGTCCGCGATGAGCGCTTCACGCGCGCTAAAGGAGATTTGGCGAGCGCGGTCCACGGCGCGCGCCATCGGCAGCGCTGTGAACTCCGCGATGGACATCCCGTCAATTTTGACCGCGAGCGATTCGGGACGGAGACGCTGGCCGTGGCACACGGGGCACTCCGATGCGGACATGTACTGCATCATCCACTCGCGGTAGGTGTCGGAGCGCGCCTCTTCGAGCGAATCGCGCAGCCACGCGAGGATGCCGTGGAAACCGGTGCGCGGAGCCTCCGACTGGCCTGGGCCGTAGAGCAACAAATCCTGCTGCTTCTGCGTGAGCTGTTCGAAAGGCTGCTTGAGGTCAATCTTGTACCGTTGCGCCGCGATGCCGATGAGCCGCAGCAGGTACTGCGACGCGGAGCCGGGACCGAGTCCGCCGTCGAGCAGCGGCTTCGACCAATCGGTGATGATCTTCGCCGGGTCGAAGTCGTAGATGCTTCCGAGGCCGTGGCACTCCGGACACGCGCCGTACGTGCTGTTGAAGGAGAAGCTGCGCGGTTCGAGCTTCGGCACGTCGAGGCCGCAGTCGGGACAAGCCATTGACGAGGAGTACAACTGCTCTTCGGTCTGCGTTGCGACCAGAACGAGGCCGTTCGCCATCTGCAGCGCTTTTTCGACCGAAGCGGCGAGCGCCTTCTCGATGCCGGCCTTGAGCACGGCGCGATAGACGACAGCTTCGATGGTGTGATTCTTCCGCTTGTCGAGGTTCAGCGATTCGGAGAGATCGCGGATCTCTCCATCGACGCGCGCGCGAAAACCCTGCTGGTCGAGTTTGTCGAGCAGGTCCTTGAATTCGCCTTTGCGGCCGCGCACGACAGGTGCGTAGATGGTGACGCGTTCGCCCTGCGCGAGCGCAAGAATGCGCTCGACGATCTGCTCGGCAGACTGGCGCGAGATCTGGCGTCCGCAGTTGGGACAGTGCGGAACGCCCACCGATGCGTAGAGCAGGCGAAGGTAGTCGTAAATCTCCGTGATCGTTCCCACAGTCGAACGCGGACTGCGGCTGGTCGTCTTTTGCTCAATGGAAATGGCCGGGCTGAGGCCTTCGATGGAGTCGACGTCGGGGCGCTCGATCTGATCGAGGAATTGACGCGCATAAGCCGAGAGCGTCTCGACGTACCGGCGCTGGCCCTCGGCATAAATCGTGTCGAAAGCAAGCGATGATTTGCCGGATCCGGACAACCCGGTGACCACCGTCAGCGTGTTGCGCGGAATCTGTACATTGATGTCGCGCAGGTTGTGTTGCCTGGCGCCGCGCACCGTAATTTGAGTGATGGCCATAACGAAAGATGGGGTTACTAGAGGGCTACGAACATTCAGGGAAATAGCAAATCGTGCAACGAATTTCGTTGCAATGCGCGAAACGTCGGGTCAAAATCGCTGTCAGATTCCTTCCCGTATCTTAGTCGGCAACAGAAAACAGGGTCAACGATCTTGCCTTTTCTCGCAGCCATGACATCGTAAGAATTGGGGAGTGCGGGAGAAGTTCAGAACAATGCACGCTGCGATTGATAGCCTGATGTTAATTTGCGCGATTGCTGCTTCGCTGGCCTTTGGAGTACTACTAAGCTACGGCGTCTGCCGCGCAGCATTTGCAGCTCTGCGGCAGCATGCGGGGTCCGTAGCGGCCCAGCGAGCCAAGGCCCAGGTCGCCCCTGTTTCCCACGCTTCCTAGTTCCCTTCCACATCTCAGCTGACTGGCACGATCCGCCACCAGCGGTTCGGGAATCTGCTATTCCGTTCGGAGCGCCTCCACGGGATCGACGGAAGCGGCACGCCGTGCAGGCAGATAACTTGCAGCAAGACCACACAGACCGAGAAGCACCACGACCACCAGGATGGTCAGCAGGTCGTTGCCTGCTGCTCCGTACAGATAGCTGCGCATCAGACCGCGCGCGGCCCACGCGACAGCCAGGCCGACTGCGACACCGATGGCCAGCAACCGAAGCGCGTGGCGCAGGACCAGCCAGAGGATGTCGGACGGCTCGGCGCCAAGAGCGATGCGAACGCCCAGTTCGCGAGTTCGCTGGCTGACGGAGTACGCC
Source organism: Acidobacteriaceae bacterium (assembly GCA_035273225.1). Classification (GTDB taxonomy): domain Bacteria; phylum Acidobacteriota; class Terriglobia; order Terriglobales; family Acidobacteriaceae; genus Palsa-343. Next base: position 11,964 of record DATEPN010000185.1, read on the forward strand.
AGCAGCCCATAGATGCCGGCGACTGCAATCAGCAATGCACAAACTCCGAAGATGCCGAGGAGGCGCGCCGCGAGCGTCTGCCCCTGGAGAGAATCGTCGATGATCTGCTGCATGGGTTGGAGCCCCTCGATCGCGACCTCAGGCTCCAGCGCGTGCACATCGCGGCGGATCGCATCCTCCACGATGCCGCTCCGGAGATCCGACCGCACGGCGATGTCCATGTGAAACGCAGCGAGGATCGGATAAAAGCCATCGGACGGACCGAGTTGTTCGAGGTTGAGATCGATCTCCGGCAGCGCCGGTTCACCGGGCGAGTTCTGGCGCGCATTATCGAGCACGCCGACAATCGTTCCCCACTGCCGAGGCTTGCCCTGTTCATCGACTTCAATCTGCTGTCCGATGGGATTCTGCCCGGGAAAGGCTTGGCGCACGAGTTCCTGATTCACGAGGATGGCGATCGGGCTGTTCGCGGTGTCCTGATCGGAGAACATACGGCCGGCGAGCAGGCGAATGCCCATTACCTGAAAAAAGCCGTTCGTGGAGGCCCGGGTTGCGGCGTGCACCTCCTGGCCGTGAGGCGCAGAGGGACGGTTGCGAATCTTGAGCGCATCGTCGAAAGACCAGGCCGGCAGCAGTGGACGCACGGTGCTGAATCCGACTGCAGAAACGCCGGGCGTGTGGGAGAGCTTTTCGGCAAGCGGATCATAGAAGTTCTGCACCAGGTTCTTTCGACGGGCATCCTTCTCATTGAGAGTCCACCATGCGCCGTGCGTCGGTACATGGAGCGATCCGGTAACGACGTTATCGGGCGAAAAGCCAAGGTCGGCGTTACGGAGGCTGAGCAGCGTCCGCATCATCAGCCCGGCGGCGATCAGCAACGCAAGCGTCAGGGTGATCTCGCAGACTACCAATCCGTCGCGCCAGAACGCCTGACGGCGGCTGGTTCCAGCAGTGAGGGAGGCTTCGCGCAATCCCTCCTGCGCGGGCACGGTCGAGGCATGCCAAGCTGGGGCGAGTCCGAACGCCACCGCCGACAAGCAGGAGGCAGCCAGCAGAAATCCGAGCACACCTGCGTTGATATGGATATCCCCGCCGTATAGCAGCGAGTCGGTGAGGTTGTGGCTGAGCAGCCGCAGAGCGATTGCGGCGATGCCAAGCCCGGCCCCCGATCCTGCAACAGCCAGCAGCAGGCTCTCGGTCAGGAACTGCTGGGTGATGCGGCCTCTGGGCGCACCGAGGGCGGCGCGGATGGCGATTTCGCGCCGCCGTCTGTTCATGCGCGTGAGCATCAGCCCGGCAACGTTGGCGCAGGCGATCAGCCAGACCGCGAGTACAGCCCAGTCCAGCGCAATGATCGCGCCGCGGGAGTGCTCCGTCACCGAACTGTGATAGTCGACGACGCTGATGGTCGCGGCACGATTATCGTCCGGGTACAGGCGCTCCAGTTGCGTGCGGATCGCATTCAACTCCTGCTGCGCGGTCGCGGGAGTCACCCCGGGGCGCAGCAATCCCACGGACTGCAGCACGCCGGAGTTGCGGTCCTGCAGATCCTTCGCCCCCAGATTCAGCGGGCTCATGATCTCGTCCTTTGAGCCCACGGGGAAGGACATGTCCGGCGGCAGGACCCCGACGACGGTGTAAGGATCGCCGTTGATGGGAACCGAGCGGCCGATGATCGCTGGATCGGCATGGTAGAACTTGCGCCAGACGCTGTCGCTGAGGATGAGGATCTGGCTGTGTCCGGGCGTGTTGTCCTCGGTCGTAAACCCGCGGCCGGTCGCCGGGTGCACGCCCAGCACCTGTAACAGGCTGGCGCTGATCATCATCTGCGGCACAAGCTGCGGGTTCTCCGTTCCGCCGAGCGTCGGTAACTGCATCGTGTAATAGCCAAGGGCCTGCAGCGTATGACTGCGCACCTGATAATCGCGCAAATTCGGGAGCGAGATAGACGTGGAATTTGCGCTGTGCGGATCGTGTTCGTCGATCGCAACCATCCGGGCGGCGTTCGGATACGGCAGGGGCCGCAAGATCACCTGCTCGATAACGGAAAACATGGCCGCGTTGATTCCAATACCGAGCCCCAGCGTGATGATCGCGGTGAGCGCGAACCCGGGAGACTTCTTCAACTGCCGCAGCGCGTAACGAATATCCTGGCTAAGCGTGCCCATGCGGGACTCTCCCCTTTCTCCGTTCCTTGCAGAAGGAGCAATTCTACCGCCAGCCCGAGCGCCTGCCGACTGCCTGCGAGGGGCACACGTGTCTTTGGCCGGTGTGCACCACGATCCTGAAATTTGGGCGACGGCTTCAGGATAGAGCGATGATCGCCGCCTCAGCGGGCATGAGATGCACTGCCTCCGTGACCGCTTCTCCCTCTCGGCTCAGTTCGGTACACGCAATGATCGAACCGGCTTCAACCGCAACCCGGCGCGCCTCGTCGGCCAGATTCACCAGAATGGCGAACTCCTCGCCGGCATCAGACCTGACGAATTGAATCACGCCATCGGCGGCGTGCAGATTCGCGAGAGTGCCGGAGACAAGCACGGGCTCTGCACGCCGGAGCTGCAGCAGGCGGCGATACAAGGAGAGCATCGAGCCTGGATCGTTCCTGGACGATTCCGCATTGACGGCCCTGTTGGCGTCGCCCATGGGCAGCCATGGCTGTCCGTCTGAAAAGCCGCATGAACGTGAAGTATCCCATGGCATCGGCGTTCGTTCCGGATCCCGGCCCATGCCAATTCCGGGCTGTCTTTTCTCTGCAGGATCCTGCGTTTCGTCCGGCGGAATGATCACATCCTGCATGCCCAGTTCTTCTCCGTAATAAATCGTTAAGGTGCCGGGAAGCGAGAACAGCAGCAGCGCTCCGGCACGCGCTTTTTTCGGGCCAATGCGGGACGCGATCCGCGGGTTGTCGTGATTTCCCAGCACCCAGTTGGGCCACGCGCCCGCGGGCAGGGCCGCCATGTAATCCCCGATGGTGCGCACCAGATCGTCCGCGGTCCACGGGCATTGCAACAGCTGAAAGTTGTAAGGCAGATTCGCGCCTCGCAGTTCCTCTCCGTAGTAGTGCATCAGGCGCTGAACGGGCAGATAAATCTCTCCAATGAGGACGCGATCTCCAAATTCGTCGAGGACCCCGCGCATTTCGGCGACAAGCTCGTGGATCTCGGGGCGGTCTGCGTCATAGACAGGCAAGAATTTGCTGCGGGTGCTTTGCCCCACCACGTACGCCGGGTTGGGCGGATTGTCCCGGAACTGGTCGTCCTTGATCATCAGCCACATCACATCGACGCGAAAGCCATCCACGCCCTTGCTTAGCCAAAAGCGAAGGGCGTCGAACATTGCTGCTTTCACGGCAGGGTTGCGCCAGTTGAGGTCCGGCTGCTCTTTCAGAAACTCGTGCAGGTAGTACTGTCCCGTCCTGGAATCGAGCTCCCAGGCGGAGCCGCCGAAATGGCTCTGCCAGTTGTTGGGCTCGTCGCGCCAGATATACCAATCCCGTTTGGGATTGTCGCGAGAAGATCGGCTCTCGACAAACCAGGGATGCTGATCGGATGTGTGATTGGGAACGAAATCCAGGATGAGCCGAAGACCGCGCCGATGCACCTCTTCCAGCAGGTCGTCAAAATCCTGCATGGTGCCGAAGAGGGGATCGATGCCGCAGTATTCGGCGACATCGTATCCAAAATCGGCCATGGGAGAGGGATAGATTGGCGACACCCAGAGGGCGTCCACGCCGAGATCCACGAGGTAGTCAAGGCGGCGACAGATGCCCCTCAGATCGCCGATCCCGTCGCCGTTACTGTCCTGGAACGATCGCGGATAAATCTGATAGACGACCGCTCTCTTCCACCAGCTCAAATCGTGCATCCCACCCCTGTACTCCCCTGCAGCGTGCGGTAAACGGCGAGCAATATGATCAACGATCTCTGGTACAAGAACGCAGTTTTTTACTGTCTCTCAGTCGCTACCTACATGGATGCGAATGGCGACGGAGTGGGAGACTTTCAGGGTCTGCTCCGGCGGCTCGATTACCTGCAGGGCATGGGGATCACGGCACTGTGGCTGATGCCGTTCCAGTGTTCCCCCGGCCGCGATAACGGCTACGACATCAGCGATTACTACGCGGTTGATCCTCGCTACGGCACGCTGGGCGATTTCGTCGAGTTCACCCAGGGCTGCAAGCAGCGCGGCCTGCGCCTGATTGTCGATCTCGTCGTGAACCACACGTCGAACGAGCATCCCTGGTTCAGAGAAGCCTGCTCTGATCCGCAATCGAAATACCGCGACTGGTACGTGTGGTCTCCCCGGAGACCAAAGGACGCGAATACGGGAATGGTTTTTCCGGGCGTACAAAAGACGACGTGGTCGTATGAGAAGACAGCTCGTCAATGGTATTTCCACCGCTTCTACGACTTTCAGCCTGACCTGAACACCAGCCATCCAGCCGTGCAGGCCGAGATCCTGAAGATCATGGGGTTCTGGCTCCAGTTAGGCGTGGATGGCTTTCGCATGGACGCGGCCCCGTTTGTGATCGCGCAAAAAGGTCCGGAGTTAAAGAGGCCGATTGAGCGCTATGACATGCTGCGGTCGTTCTCCGAGTTCCTGTCGTGGCGAAAAAGCGGCGCGATCATCCTGGGCGAGGCCAACGTCACGCCGCAGCATGATCTGCAGTATTTCGGCGATGCGGGCGAACGCCTGCAGATGATGTTCAATTTTGATGTGAATCAGCACCTCTTCTATGCGCTGGCGTCCGGTGATTGTCGAAGCCTGATGAAAGCGATGGAAGATACGCGGTCGCGTCCGGCCACTGCCCAGTGGGGTCAGTTTCTGCGCAATCATGATGAGCTGGATCTCGGAAGGCTAACCGAGGCGCAACGGCAAACCGTCTTCAATGCGTTCGGCCCCGAGAAAGAGATGCAGCTCTATGAGAGAGGCATTCGGCGCCGATTGGCTCCCATGCTGCAGGGCGACCGCCGCCGGCTTGAACTCGCTTACAGCCTCATGCTCACTCTGCCGGGCACGCCGGTGATTCGCTATGGCGACGAAATCGGCATGGGCGACGATCTCAGCCTGCCGGAGCGCCAATGCGCCAGAACGCCCATGCAGTGGTCGGCGGAGGCACAGGGCGGATTCACGGAGAGTTCGAAACCGATTCTGCCGGTGATCAGCGATGGAGCGTACGGATTCGAGCATGTGAATGCGGCTACCCAGCGTCGCGACCCGGAGTCCATGCTGAACTGGATGGAGCGCGTCATTCGCATGCGCAAGGAGGTGCCGGAGATAGGCTGGGGCGATTTTTCCTTTCTCAGGGTCAATACGGACCGGGTGCTTGCGATGCGATATGAGTGGCGCAACAACTCGGTCGTTTTCCTTCATAATCTTGGCGCCGCGCCCTGCGAAGTGCAGCTCAGGCTGCCTCGGAAGGACTCTGCTGACCAGGGTCTGGTGAATCTGCTCTCGGAAGACCACAGCCTGCCGACGAAGGGTGGAACTCATCGCATTTTGCTGGAGCCGTACGGCTACCGCTGGTACAGGGTGGGAGGGCTCGATTATCTGCTGCGGCAATCGGAATTTTAGATCGCAGCGGTCAGCGCATCATCGCGCCAGCAGTTCCAGCAATTTGTTGAGCGGCTGGCAATTGAGAACGTCCGCTTTCTCCAGGCCCGCGCGTCGGGCTTGCTCGATGCCGTAGCGAAGAGTACGGAACTCGCCGGTGCTGTGCGAGTCGGTGGAGATGGCGATCTTAATGCCGGCGGCCCGCACGAGGCGTGCGTTTTCCGCTGAGACGTCGAGCCGATCGGGGCTGGAGTTCAGCTCGAAGAAACAGCCCCGCTCCTTCGCGTGGCGAATGATTCTCTCGAAATCAAGCTCGTAGCCAGGACGCTTGAGGAGCAATCGTCCCGTCGCGTGGCCCAGAATCGTGAAGTAGCGCTTATCCATGGCGCGCAACACACGTTCCGTCTGCTGTTCGCGGTTCATGGCAAAGCGCGAGTGGATGGAGCATACGGTGTAATCGAGTTCGCGAAGGACCTCGTCGGGAAGATCGAGAGTGCCGTCGGCGAGAATGTCGACTTCGGCGGACTTCAGTATGCGAATGCCCCTGAGACGTCCGTTCAGTTTGTCGATGGCTTTGATCTGCGCACGTAAGTCTTCAATGGACTGGCCGTTCGCAATCTTCAGGCTCGGCGAGTGGTCGGTGATGCCGATGTATTCGTAGCCGAGCTTCTGGGCGGCTTGCGCCATCTCTTCAACCGAGTCGACGCCATCGCTGCCAAACGTGTGGGTGTGCAGGTCGCCGCGAATGTCCTGCTGCGTAATCAATTGCGGCAGTGTGCCTCGCACCGACTGGTCAACTTCGTCCAGACCCTCACGAAGCTCGGGAGGGATCAACTGCATCCCGAAATGCTCATACACAGCTTCTTCACTCGAAGAGGACCTTGCATTTTCCAGACGCGAGAGGCTGCCCGTCACGCGCGTCAGCTTGCGTAGATGCGTGAGGGAGCCGGTTGCACGGATTAGGCATAGTCCCCAGTTCTTTTTCTCAGCCCGTTCAAGACAAAGCAGCGGGCCGGAGGGCAGCGAATAGATCGCGGTTCTCGCGGTCGATTCGATCAAGGGCAAGCGCCCTCCATAGCGTTTCATCGTCTCGATGACACGGTCGAAGGAGCGGGTTTGGATCAGGAAGTCGAACCGCCCGATGATCTCCACCCGGCGGCGGTACTCGCCCACTGCCTCAACGCGTTCAGCACCAGCCTGTCTGAGGAGGAACTTTTCGATCGATTCGCGCAGCGGGTGCGCGTGATAGAGCAGGATGGTCTCCACTTCGGTCAAGCCGTACCGCACGTGCTGCGCCATGCGTAAACCGAAGGTGCGCTCGACTGTGCCGTCCTCGAGTGCGGAACGCAGCGCCTCCACGGTTGATATGCTGAGCTTCTTATAGACGCGAAGGATGCGACGGGGATCGAGGCGCGGATGCGCGCTCAGTTCGACGAGTTCCGGGGTGGCGTTGGAGCGGAGCTTCTCCAGGCTTTTCAGGGTTCCGGTTTCGACAATCTCGCGGACAGCGCCGCTGATGGCGTCGCCGATACCGGCGTAGATACGCAGATCGGCGTTGCTGCGGACCAGTTCGTCGACGCTCTCGCCCAAGCCGCGGATGACAGCGGCCGCCCGACGGTATGCCCGGACCTTATAGGGATTGGCCTTCTCGACGGTGAGCATTTGTGCCAGAGAGGAGAGGCGGTCCGCGATCTCCGCATTGCTCAGGCTTTCGGATCCCACCGTCTGGCTCACGGTACGTTGGATGCGGTCGCCTGCGCCGCTCCCGGCCTCCCGTCGGACCGGAGGCATTGCCCGCAGGTTGGTGTTCGCCAGCGGCTCGTCAGCGCCCTCAGACACAGCCAAAGACTGATAGAAGCGTTGATGGGCTTCGAAGCCCGCATCTGTCACGAAATAGGTCACGCTGCAACAGTCCCGCCGAATGCCCATTCTCGGAGCATTCAGTAAATCATTTCGCGCCAGTGTGTTAGCTGGTGCCGGGAGGGGGGGTCGAACCCCCATGGCCGCGAGGGCCGGCGGATTTTGAGTCCGCTGCGTCTGCCAGTTCCGCCATCCCGGCGCCGGTGGGCGTTTTCAGTATCGCATAGAGCCATCAGGCCGAATTGAGCTTCCAGGCTGCTTTCGGCGGCTCACGAAACTTCCAGATGAGGCTGTCCGTCATCAACCATGGTTGGCATCGCCGGGTCTGCAAGTGGCGATGTACAACGGCCCCACGTTGGCGTAGCCGAAGTGGGCCCTCGTCCATGGCTCACTCGCGGTGCTACCATAAGGGCCGCATGGTGCTCCGGTCTGCTCCGGAGCGAGTCTCTTAACCGTTCGCCCAACCCAAGGAGGCGGACATGTCCGCGATCCGCGTTTCCTCAGTCAGCGTCCTCTCGCTTCTCTTCGCTGCAACCGCACTTTCCGCACAGACCGCCGCTCCTGCGCCCCAGAAGATGTCCAGGGTGCGCATCGTTCGGCTCAGCGAAGTCCGAGGCGCCGTACAGATGGACCGCCGCACCGGCCAGGGATTTGAGCCCGCCATCGCCAACCTGCCGGTTGTCGAGCAGACCGTGCTGCGGACAGAGGCCGGAGTGGCCGAGGTGGAGTTCGAGGATAACAGCACGCTGCGGCTGGCTCCGAACTCGACGGTGGCGTTTCCGATCCTGGAACGGGCGCCCTCCGGAGCGACAGTCAGCGAAGCGCAACTGCTGAGCGGGACCGCCTACGTCAGCATGGTGAAGGATTCCGGCAATGGAATGACCCTGCTCTTCGGCTCTCCGGACAAGTTGGAGAAGCTGCAGCTTGGGCCCGGCAGCCATATCCGTCTGGAGACGACGGCCAGCGAAGGAACGATTGCGGTACTGGGCGGAACGGCACACCTTACCGGCCCCGGCGGGGAGATGGACGTCGCCGCGAAACACACCGCCACACTTTCCCTCGCCGCGGACAGCAGTCCCGAGGTGGCGAAGAAGATCGCCCCCGAAACGCTGGATTCCTGGGATAAGCAGGCCACTGACTACCATGCCCGCGTGGCAACGCTCGGCGCTTTCAACAATTCTCCCTACGCGTACGGAATGAACGACCTGTCGTACTACGGCGCATTCACGAACGCCGGGGGCTGCGGGACGATGTGGCGTCCGTACTTTGCCAGCGCAGCCTGGGATCCCTATGCCAACGGCACCTGGGCTTATTATCCCGGCAACGGTTATTCATGGGTGTCCCCCTATCCGTGGGGATGGACGCCGTATCACTACGGCTCGTGGTCGTTCTGCCCAGGCAGCGGATGGGGATGGATGCCGGGCGGCATGTGGAATGGCCTGAATAATATTCCGTCCAACACGGGCGTCGACGGCAGCGTATCCCCAGGAAACAATCCCGGATTCAAGATTCTTCCGCATCCGCCGGTGCATCCGCCGCAGCGTGGTCTGCCGTCCCTGATGGAAGTCAACACGAAGCCGCTGGTGACCTCGACGATGGCCGAGCGGAACTCCTTCGTGTTCCGCCGGGATTCGGCCGGCCTTGGCGTTCCGCGGGAAGGCCTGGGGAAACTCAACGGATTCTCCCACAGCACTCTGCAGCGTGGCATGGCCAGCACACAGGTGTACCTGACCGCCGGCCCCGCACCGGGAATGGCGGGAGGGAGAACCGCAATGGCTGGGAGTAACCTGGCACCCGTCATGATTCATCGGGGAGCTCCTCCGATGGCGCCGAGGACCATGTCCGCTGACGGCGGCATGTCGGGACGGGGTGGATTGGGCGGTGGCAATGCCGGCATGTCGAGTGCTGCCAGCTCGGCCCCGACGCCATCGGCCGGCCCGGTGTACACAGGAGGCGGCAATATGGGCGGCGGCGGCGGCGCTCGCATGGGGGGCGGCAATGCTCCCAGCGCGCCGAGCGGCGCAGCCGGTGGTGCTCGTCCGCACTAATTGGCTATAGCTGCTGCTGAAAAATCTTGCCCCATCTCTGATCCAGGCGTAAGCGGGATCAGCGGTGGGGCAAATTCATTTCCGCCGGATGTTACGCCGTAGCCATGCGCGCGTGATGGTGCTCGCGCTCACCCAGGCGCACGCTAACCACCTTGGATACGCCGGGCTCCTGCATCGTGACGCCGTAGATCATGTCGGCAGCCGTCATCATGCGCTTCGAGTGCGTGACCAGCACGAACTGCGTTTCGGCAGACATGGAACGCAGCATGTCGGCGAGACGGCCGACGTTGGTCTCGTCGAGCGGCGCATCCACTTCGTCGAGAACGCAGAACGGGCTTGGCTGATAGAGGAAGATGCCGATCAGCAGTGAGAGCGCCGTGAGCGCCTTCTCGCCCCCGGAGAGCAGCAGCACATTCTGGAGCTTCTTGCCCGGGGGGGATGCAACGATGTCGATGCCGCTGTCGGCCACGTTCTCTTCGTCCGTAAGCCGCATGAACGCCTGCCCACCATTGAAAAGCCTGCCGAATGTGGCGCTGAAATTCTCGTTGATGCGCGCGAAGGCCTCATCGAATTTCGTGCGGGAGATCTCATCGATTTCGCGGATCGTCGCCTGGGTATTGTCGATCGAGTCGAGCAGGTCTTTGCGCTGCGTTTCGAGGAAGGCGTGCCGTTGCGCGGTCTCGTTGTACTCCTCGAGCGCCATCATGTTCACCGGGCCCATCGCTTCGAGCTTCTGCTTCATCTCCCGGCAGGCCTGATCTTCGGCAGCGAGCGATTCGCCATCGATGCGGACGAGCGCTTCGTCTTCGCGGAGAATGGTCGCTTCCACCCCCAGATCCGCGACACAGGTTTCTTCAGCGTGGCGCAGATCGGCGGCCAGCGTGGCGGACTGGGTGCCGGCGGCGCTGCGCGCCTCACGCTGCTGGTCGATTTCGGCACGCACCGTCTTCAATATCTGCTCGAGACTGGTCATCTCCGAGCGGAGCGCGGCAATCTGCTGATGCGCCTCGGCCGCTTCGCGCTGCGCGCTATCGCGAGCCTCCGTGAGCTGCTGACGCGTGGCCACCAGTTGCTCGTTCTCGGCAGCGCGCTGTTCCTGCTCCGCGCCGGCCGAAGCGAGCAGCTGATTGATCTGAGCTACCCGATTTTCCAGTTCACGGACCATGCGGTCCACACGGGAGAACGCAGCTTCCGCTCCACGCCGGCGCTCCTCGAGTCCGGCCAGCTGAGCAGAGAGCTGTGCGGCTTCCTGCTGGGCCAGATCGCGGTTGGCGCGCAGCTCGGCGACTCGGCGCTGGATCTCTTCAATGGACGACTCGGCGGCCTGGTGCTCGGTTTCCAGGCGAGCAGCCTCCTCCCGACGCTGCTCCACCCAGGCGCCTTTGCTGTTGCGGGCATCGCGATTACGCTCGCTTTGCAGCGTCCACTCCTGCAGCCGGCGCTCCAGGCGCTGGACTTCCATTTCCATCTGGCGCAGTGCCGCACTCTGGTTGGCACTCTCGCGCTCAGCGACGCGGCGCTCTTCCGATTTCACATCCAGAGTCTTTGTAAGCTCGGCCAGAACCCGGGCAAGCGCGGCACTGCGCAGCTCTGCCTTACTGAGTTCTTCTTCAACATGAGCCAGCTTCTGCTGCGTGGCGCGCAGTTCCCTCTTTAACGCCAGCGGTCCTTCCGCCCCGGGCTTGCCGCCTGTAACCGTCACATTGTGGAAGCACTCCCCGGTGGGCGACAGGAAAAACGCGCTGGGGTTTTCGAGCGCAAGCGTACGCGCGAGCCCTGAATCCGGAGCGACGTAGCCTTCGCGGAGCTTGGGCAGGATCACTTCGAGCGAGCGCCCGAAGCCGTCGAGCACGCGGATGCAGTTGCGCAGCGGTACAACCTGCTGCGTAGCAGTGTTATGCGAGGGACCGTCTTCAACTGCAAACGAGAACTTCGCCTGCGAGTCTTCGGGATGGACGAGAAAGGTCGCGCGGCCGTCAACGCCGGTCTTCAGCAGGCGCATGCCTTCATCGGCGGAATCCCAGCTTTTGACGACAATATAGTTCAGCTCGTCGCGCAGAAATTCGTCGACCACGCTCTCGTATTCGCCCGTGACTTCGAGGAAGTCAGCCAGTGTGCCGACCGGTGCGAGGCCTCCCCCGAGCGAGTTCGACTGGAAGAGTTTGCGGACAGTGTCCGTCGAGTAGCTGTGCTCACGGATCAGCGATTCGAGCGAATTGCGACGCCCCGTGAGAGTCGCATGCTCGGCGCGAAGCTGATCGGCGTGGCGGCGCGCCTGGACCTCATCGGCGCGGCGTGCTTCGATCTCGGCACGCAAAGCGCTGATCTCGCCCTCCACACGACGCAGCGTCTCCGTAACCGTTTCGAACGTCAGCGACACCTGACCGCGTTCGGCTCCGAGCGCTTCCAGATCGCGGCGAGCGGAATCCATTTCGACGGTCAGCCGCTCCGATTCGCGCTGCAGCGAGGCCAGCCCTTCTTCGCCCTGCGTGATCTGGTTGCGTGCCTGGCCAAGCTGCGACAGCAGCTGTGCGGCCCTGCGGCGCCCAGCTTCGGACTCCTGCTCGGCAACAGAAACCGCGGCCACCGCTTCCCGCATCGCGGCTTGCTTCTGCTGCGTCTGCTCGCGGAATGCAGCCGCCTCGGCAGCTGCGGATTCGAGAAATGCGCGCTGATTGTCGCGTTCGGCCACAATGCTCTCGAGGTGTGCGGCCGCCTGCTCCAGTTCAGCCTGCGCAGCGG
>DATEPN010000186.1:0-4693 GCA_035273225.1 Acidobacteriaceae bacterium
GCCGATTTCCCGGACCAGGTCGTCGGCGAGGGCGTTCAGCATCTGCTTGATGCTCTCCTGAAAGAGGAGCTTTTCGGGGGCGCCGGGGTGATCCCGTTCGAGCGAGGAGTACTGCTGTTCGAAGAGGCTGACGCCGGAGCGGATCTGGTCGAGGGTGAGGATTTCAGCCTCGACGCCGTCGTCCAGGTCGGCGGTGAGGTAGGCGATCTCGTCGGCGAGGTCGATGAGTTGAGCTTCGAGCGGCGGCCGCTGATCGAGAAAGTACTGCGACAGCTCGGGATGATCGGCCAACGTGTAGTCGCGGGAGTGCTTCACGATGCCTTCGCGCACGGCGAGGGTGAGATTGAGGCCGCGGAACTCGAGATGACGGTTCTCAAAGTGCTCCACGATGCGGAGCGCGTGCAAGTTGTGGTCGAAGCGCAGGCCGTAACGGCGAAGCTCGTTATCGAGGGCGCGTTCGCCGGCGTGGCCGAAGGGCGGGTGGCCGATGTCGTGGGCGAGGGCGAGAGCTTCGGTCAGGTCCTCGTTGAGCCCGAGAGCGCGGGCGATGGTGCGCGCGATCTGCGCGACCTCCATGGTGTGGGTGAGGCGGCTGCGGAAGTGGTCCGAGCCGCGATCCGTGAAGACCTGGGTCTTGCCTGCAAGCCGGCGAAAGGCGCGTGAGTGGATGATGCGTCCGCAGTCGCGCTGATATGGGGCGCGATACGGATGATCCGGCTCAGCGAATTCGCGCTGCGCCAGCGGACCCTGCTGCGGAACGGCACAATCTGCGGGCAACGCCGTGCCTGTAGGCATGGTTCCAGTCTATTCACGTGCGCCGCAACGGAGTAGAGGGCGGCGAGGATCGACGTGGAGGAGCGGGATCAGCTGTTGCTGTTCCAGATGTCGACGTGCCACTTCCAGTCGCCGTCTTCCTCGCGCCAGAAGACCACGTATTTGACTTCCAACTGCGCGGCAGATTCACCGGGAGGCTCGACGGTGAGAACCGCGCGTCCGATCTCGACGACGGAGTCACCGACTTCCATGACATCGACGGAGGAAAGCACCGCGGAGGTGGCATGGGCACCGTCGACCATGCCCTTCCAGAACTCCCTGATGGATTCGCGGCCGGCAATCATGGGCGCGCCTGGCGGGAGAATGCGGGCGTCGGCGGTGTAGATATGGTCGAGAGCGTCGAAGTTACGCCTGCCGAAGACCTCGACGTTGAACAGGTCGTTGGTCTTCGCCATGCGCGCTTTGATCTCAGTGAGAGGCGGCAGAGTCGCGGTATTCATGGCCGCGGATGGTAGCACCTGCCGCTGAGAGGATTCAACGGGGACACTGTGGAGATCGGCTGGAGCCGGCAGCTACGGCTTGGCCGGCGGCTGCGGCTTTCCGGATTCCTTGGCGAGGCGCACGCGCGCGCTGTCCAGTTTCTTCTGGACTTTGCTGACGTCGGTGGAATCCATATCGGCCTGCGCGGTGTGCGCGTACTCGTTCAGCGACAGTTCCCACTGCGCCGCGGCCTGCTTCAGGCGTCCGGTCTTCTCATAGACGTCGCCGAGGTGGTCGTGCACGGTCGGGTCGCTGGCGCCGCGGGAGATGGCGCGCTGGAGGTCGTCCTCCGCCTGCTGGTACTGCCCCATGCGGTAGTAGACCCAGCCGAGCGAATCGAGATAGGCGTAGTTGGTGGGCTCGAGCTGAACCGCTTTGCGGATCATGGCGAGCGCCTCATCGAGGCGAACGTTGCGATCGGCGAGCATGAAGCCGTAGTTGTTGAGCGTGATGGCGTTGTTGGGATCCGTCTCGAGAACCTTCTTAAAGTTGGTTTCGGCCTCGTCGTAACGCCGCGCGCGATCGGCCATCATGGCGCGCTGGAAGGTCACCATGGTGTGGTCTTCCTTTTTGGTGGCCTGCTTGTCGGCGGTATCGAGAGTATCGGAGGCTTCTTTCCAGCGGCGCAGGTCGGTGTAGATTTGCGCCAGCTGATAGTAAGCGCCGAGTTTTTTGGGATTGCTGTCGAGCACGCCTTTGGCCATCGCGATGCCCTGCTCCACCTGACCGGCGTCGGCCAGTTGCCGCGCCAGAGTCAGCCTGAGCTCATCGTTCTTGGGCTGCTTCTGAACGGCTTCGCGCGCGGTGGCGACGGCTTTGTCGTACTGATGAGCTTCGCGGTACGCCTCAACTTGCTGATCGTAGGCATAGGCTTCGTAATCGGCGCCCAGCGCGGCCATCTTCTGGTACTCGGCAATCTCCTGGTCGAGTTTGCTCTGTTCCTTGTAGATCTCGGCGAGGTTGTCGAGGATTAGCTTGTAGTTCTGCTTTTCCTGTTCGGAATACTGGCCGCTGGGGTGCTCGGTTGCGGAGGCGAGACCCTGGAAGAGCTTGGCGGCCTCGTCGAGATGACCGGCGACGTACTGAATGCGCGCCTCTTCGAACTGAAGCTTCAACGAATCGGAGGCCAGTTCGCGGGCTTTCTTGATGGCAGCAAGCGCGTCGTCGAGTTTGCCGTTGCGCTCGTTGATCTCGGCAATCTGGGACCAGGCATCGGGATCGGTGGGATCACCGGCCGCGATGTCCTTCCAGGCGGAGAGGGCCGAATCAGCCTGCCCGGTTGCGGTCAGATCGGCCGCGAGCGCGCGCTCGACGTCGAGATTATCCGGCTCTAGCTCGAGGGCCTTGCGGAAGGCGCCGATCGCGTCGGTGCGCTTCTTCATCAGGTCGTAGGTCATGCCGAGCTGATACGCGGTACGCGCCGTCTGATCGCCGTCGGGCAAAGATTTCAGCGCATCGACAGCTTTGTCCATGTTGCCCTGGTCCATGTAGAACCGATTCGCGATCAGGGCAGTCTCTTCGGAGCTGGGATCGATCTTGCGGGCTTCGGCGAGTTCGTTCTCGGCCTGTGCCGACTGATGATCGGCGGCCAGCAGGCGGGCCAGCATCAGGTGATTCTCAGCATTCGTCGGCTGCAGCTGAACGATCTTCTGGTATTCACCGATGGCCAGCTTCAGCATCTGCCCGGAGGTTTCCTGCTGCTGCTGGGATTGCCCGTCGCCGAGAGAACGGAGGTAAACCTCGGCGAGGAGCTTGTGCGCGTCGAGGTCGCTCGGATCCTGCTTGACGCGTTCCTGGGCGGCAACGATGGCCTCGCGGATGTGTCCGGTGCGGAAGTAGAGCTCGGCGAGATGGCTGTTGAGGTATTTCGACGAGGGATCGGCGTTGAGCGCCATCTTGTATTCTTCGATCGCGCGGGTGGCGTACTCGGAGCGGCCGAAGGTGGTCGCCATCTCTTCGTATTCGTGGGCCATCATGTAGTGGTAATAGGCGCCCGCCGTATCGTCGCCGGATTTCTGATCCGCTTTTGGCGCGGAGGTATCCGGCGCGGCCTTGGCCGCTTTCGGAGTCTGAGCGGAAAGACTTGCGCCCAGGACCAGCGTGGCGAAAATGCAAAGCGGCGACGTTAGGCGAGACGAAGCAATTGTCATGGAGTGGGAGATTCCTGTTCCGGACCGTTGAAAGCGGCCAGCTCGCGCCAGCCGGCTGAAAATCGATGCAGGGCGCCGCAACCGGCGGAGCCGCCGCACTTTGTATGACGATTGTAACCCGTGTTGGGATGCAGGTTTGGCGACTCGGCCCAACTCCATGGTTACCTCATTCCTGCTATTCCGGGCGGCGGCTCAAATCCAGCAGAGCAAACAAAATAACGCCAATCAGCGCGTTGAGGACGGCCCGGATGAGTTCGTGGACCCAGTGCCAGGCGAATGGCTGGCCCAGCATATGACGCTGCAGCAGGAACAGGACAGCGGTTTGGAGCAGCGTGAAGCTGAAGATCAGAAGCAGGCGGCTGCCGTGGTTTTCGGTGTCGATGCGAACGCCCAGCGAAGCCGCCGTATAGCCCACAACAGCTTTTGAAATGCCGAAAATGCCCAGGGGATGGTGCGTTAGCGCGTCCTGGGCAATGCCGATGACGGAGCCGGCCAGGGTTGCGCTGATCGGCTCGCGCTTGGAGAGGCCGTAATAGATGGTCACGAGCAGCGGCAGATCGACGAGTCCGAAGAAGGTAAAGTGCAGGGCCAACAGGGACTGAAGGCCGAGCGCCAGCAGCGGCGTCAGGATGTAGACGGCGACGGGAAAGGAGTTGCTGCCTACCTCGTGGCGGGAAGAGGCCATCAGGGGCATCGGTCAGAGCCTCCCCTGCGGAGCATTGTCGGGCGGCGGTTGGCTCTGGGTCGAGCCGCTCGACGCCGGGCGGCTGGAGGTTTCATCCGGGTTGGACTGCGTCTTTGGACGGCTTGCGGCGGGCGTGCCGGGCTCGGCGCTTGTCGCCGGCTGCGCGGCGGCAGGATGAGGAGTGGCGGCGGGAGTCTTCTTCCCCTCTGCGGAGCCGGCGGCGGGCGCCGCACCTGTTGCCGCAGGCGCGGTGGCTCTGTGCGCCGGGGCGGTTGCTTTGGGCTGCGTCGATTGCGGCTCGATGGATGCCGGACCGGCACTGCCGTCGAGGGTCGTCAGGCGCTGGCCGGGGACGAGGTCGGTAGCAGGCAGCATGGAGGACGTCGAGAAGCGGTCGGCGTGCAACGGCGGCGGTGGCTTGGGCGGAGGAGTGGGTAAGGCGTTCGGGTCAACCGGGGCCTGGGCGGTCTGCGGCTGGCCGTTCGGGCCAGCGGGCGGCGCATTGGGGTCGGTGCGGGAGGGGAGACGTTCGGCGAGGATCTCG
>DATEPN010000187.1:0-5034 GCA_035273225.1 Acidobacteriaceae bacterium
CAGCACGATCTTGGCTTCTTCTCCCAGATCGTAGCTGGAGGGACAGACGAGATTGCCGACGTTCTCGATGAAGAGGACGTCGAGGTTTTCGAGCGGCCACGGCTCGAGCGCGCGCTCGATCATTTTGCCGTCCAGATGGCAGACCCCGCCGGTGACGATCTGCTGCACGGGGAATCCGTAGCGGGCAAGACGTTTCGCATCATTTTCCGTCTGCAAATCGCCGGTGAGTACCGCGACCTTCTCTTCGGGGGCGAAGCCGGCGAGCGTCTTCTCGAGGAGTGTGGTCTTGCCGGATCCGGGAGAGCTGATGAAGTTCACGCAGAAAACATTGCTTTCCTGAAAGCGCCGCCGCAGGTCGAGCGCGATCCGCTGATTTTCATTAAGAACTTTCTTTTCGACGGGGATGACGGTCATGATGAGGGCTCCTCGATTTCGACGAACGCGAGATCCAGTTCGTCGCCGCTGACGAACTGCGTTCGTGTGCTGCCGCAGTATGGGCAGGGGGCGTCCAGGAACGGAGATCCGGCGGGAGATGGGAATGCGCGCTCGCACGCAGTGCAGCGGTTCGTGCGCGGGCAGGATTCAGGGACGAAGCGGACATTTTCGTCGCCGGTGCCGGCGACCAGGCATTCGAAGGCAAAGCGCAGCGCCTCGATGTCGACGCCGGAGAGCACGCCGACGCGCACCCCGATGGACACGAGCGTGCTGCCGGGGCGCAGCGCCAGTTCGCGGTGCCCCGCTTCGAGGATCGAGTTGGCAATGCCTACTTCGTGCATCAGCATTGCCTCCGGATCGATCCGGCGGATTTGGAGTTTTTGTTCAAGCATCCCTCTGGGGCGGGATCGTTCCGTGCAGCGTGCTGTTTATCCTGCGCTCGCCTCCGCAGCGAATTGCCAATTCAGTATCGGCTGATGGTGCGCCTCCGCGCGTTCTCTGGTCCAGCGCGAAATCTGCTGGAGCGCAGCTTCGATCAGCAAGGGAAAGGCCCGCTCCACCGTCGCAGTCAGCTCGGTGCCCCATTCGATCCGGCTCGGCTGCACGCCGAGGACGACAATCTCCTGCGGAGCGTCGCCGGTCAGGCGCATGGCGCCGATCAGGTCGGAGAAGCCGAGGAGGTGGACGCTCTTCGCGGCGGGCAGGTCGGCGATGGCTTCGCCGGCGAATCGGAGGACGGTGCCGGGTTGCGCGCCGGCGTCAATGGCGTCGATGGCCAGCAGGTGCGTGATGCCGTGCAGCGGATACAGCAGATCGAGGCCAAGCGTTCCGCCTTCGATGAGGCGCACGTCTGCGGGCAGTTGCAGGTCGACTTTGAGCCGCTCGATAGCCAGCATGCCCACCGCGTCGTCGGTGCGCATCAGATTGCCAAGTCCGACAACGCCAATGCGGGGTGTATTCATCGGTCCCAGGTCCGGTTGCGGTGGATTTTGCGTGCCGGGAAGAGATGACGCGGCTCGAGGTGCGCGATGTTCAGCTCCTCCTCGATGACCTCCTCCGGAACAAATTTGTAGCCGCTGAAGATGCCTTCCATTTCGGCGTTGCGCTCCGTCATCGCCACCAGAACCGCGCTGTAGACGTGGTGGATGAAGAAGCCCATGAGGAAGAACATGAACAGGAAGTGCACCAGGCGGATCCATTGAATCTCCATTACGTTCGGGATCCAGCCTACGAAAAACTTCAGCGTCGGCGAGTTGCTGACGGTGGCAAACAACACCAGACCGGAGACGCACTCCGCGGCGATCATGAAATAAACAATGATGTAGGTGAGGCCGGCCAGGGTGTTGTGCCCGATCTGCTCGAACGGCTTGCGCTGGCGGAAGGTGTAGTAGCGGAGCATCGCCTTGAGGCTCTGCCGCTGGCGTTTGGTCAGGGGCAGGAACTGCCGCCAGCGCGCCCAGTGGTTACCGGCAAAGAACCAGTAGATGCGCACGATGAGAGCGCCGATCAGCTCGAAGCCGGCCAGTTCGTGGATGAAGCGGACCGTCCCCATCGTCCACGCGGTCTTGTGCGGGAAGATGAGGAACGGATGGTTCATGTACAGCCCGGTCCAGGTGAGGACGGTGACGGCGGCCACGATGCCCCAGTGGCTGAGGCGAACCGGCAGTTCCCAGACATAGACGGGAACCAGATGCTCTTCACCCGCCGCCGCGGTCTGCTTTGGGAGCGGTCGAACGATGGTGGCCATTAGAAGCCTCCAGTACTCGCGTACGCCGCCTCAGGTTCGGGCGTGACCACGACCTCGCGGCCATACCGGTTTCCCTGCGCATCCACCACGTGAACGGCGCAGGCGAGGCACGGGTCGAACGAGTGCACGGTGCGCAGCACCTCGAGCGGGCGCTCCGGATCGGCGATGGGCGTGTTGACCAGCGCAGCCTCGTAGGCGCCGCGCTGCCCATGCGCATCCCGGGGTCCGGCGTTCCAGGTGGAAGGAACGATCGCCTGGTAATTGACGATCTTCTTGTTTTCGATCTCCACCCAGTGTCCCAGCGAGCCGCGCGGCGCTTCTTCCAGGCCAAATCCCGCGCAGGACTTCGGCCAGCTTTCCGGATCCCACTTGTCGCCGTCATGGATCTTCACGTTGCCGTGGGACATGTTGTCGTCCAGCTGAGCGATCCAGTCGGGCAGCTTCTGGACGACGAGATCGGCTTCGATGGCACGGGCGGCGATGCGGCCCAGCGTGGAGAAGAGAGCTGTCGGCGGCGCGTTGAAGTGCGCCAGTACGCCATCGACGGTCTTCTTCACCTGTTGGTCGCCCGAGGCATAGGCGATGAGCGTGCGCGCCAGCGGTCCCACTTCCATCGGCTTATCGTCGTAGCGAGGCGCCTTCAGCCAGGAGTACTTCGCGTCGGTGTTGAGGAATTCGTACGGCGGCTTCGGACCGGAGTACTTCGGGTTTGTCTCGCCCTGGGCCGGCTTGCGCCCTGCGCCGTCACCGTCGGAGTACTCATACCAGGAGTGCGTGACGTACTCGGAGATCTTGCCCGGATCGAGCGGATGCACGGTCGCGAGGTCTCGATTGAGAATCACGCCGCGCGGGAAGAAGAAGCCCGCCGGATCGTTGATGCTGCCCGCCGGCAGATCGCCGTAGGCCATGAAGTTGCCGAGGCCTTCGCCGTAGCCGAACCACTCCTTGTAGAAGCCGGCGATGGCCAGAACGTCGGGGATGTAGACCTGCTGCACGAATTCTTTGGCGCGAGCCGCAAGCTCATTGAAGAGCGTGATGCGCTCCGGATTAATGACTGCCTCCGGCTCGTTGCCATCGATGGCGGTAGACATCCCACCTACAAGAAACGTCTGCAGGTGAGGATTTTTACCGCCCAGGACCGCGTGGATGCGAATAAAGTCCCGCTGCATATCAAGCGCTTCGATGTAATGCGCGACAGCAAGCAGGTTCGCTTCCGGCGGCAGTTGGTAAGCAGGGTGTCCCCAGTCACCGCTGCTAAAGAGGCTCAACTGCCGGCTGGCGACCAACGCCTTGACGCGGTCCTGGACACCCTTAAAGTAGGTCGTGCTCGACTTCGGCCAATTGGAGATCGACTGCGCAAGCTGCGAAGTCTTCGCCGGATCGGCCTTCAAGGCTAAGGTCACATCGACCCAGTCGAGCGCATGAAGGTGATAGAAGTGCACCACGTGGTCCTGAACGTTCTGCGACCCCGCGATGATGTTGCGAACGATTTGCGCGTTGGCGGGAACCTCGATGCCCAGAGCGTTCTCGACGGCGCGCACCGAAGCGAGCGCATGCACGGTGGTGCATACGCCGCAGATACGCTGTGCCCAGATCCACGCCTCGCGCGGATCGCGGCCGCGGAGGATCAGCTCGATCCCGCGGAACATGGTGCCGGAGCTCCACGCGTCGGTGACGCGGCCTCCGTTCACCTCGGTCTCAATGCGGAGGTGGCCCTCAATGCGTGTAACCGGATCAATAACGACGCGGGCCATTACTTCACCTCCGTAGACTGATTCGCCGTGGCCGGGGTCTCTGGTTCAGGAGGCGGCGCGCTGTGCCCGTTCTTCGGATGGAAGTGATCGCGGACCACGTGTCCTACGCCGTGAGCGGCCGTCGCTGCCGCGACACCGGCAACCACCGTCCAGCCAATCTCGCCTGCCGTGACATCCACGCCGAAGCCGGCCGGATGGGGCAGCCTCTCGTAGAAGGGCGATTTGGTGTCCCAGAAGCGGGCCGACGCGCAGCCGATGCAGCCGTGTCCAGCTTTCACCGGCCAGCTCGTGGAGTTGTTCCAGCGCACCGTCGGGCAGTTGTAGTTCGTCTCGGGGCCCTTGCAGCCCATCTTGAACAGGCAATGGCCCTGCCGATGTCCGTCATCGCCCCATGCCTGCACGAAGCGGCCGGCATCGTAGTGGGCGCGGCGCTCGCACTGGTCGTGGATCAGCTGTCCGTAGGCAAATAGCGGGCGATTCTGCCCGTCGAGCGCAGGCAACGCGCCGAATGTCAGGTAATGGACGAGCACCGCAGCGGTGTTCGCTGCATTGTGCGGGCAGCCGGGCAGATTCACCAGCGTAATGCCCGGAACTGCTTCATGCACGCCGACTGCGCCGGTAGGATTGATCCCCGCGCTGGGCAATCCGCCGTCCCAGGCGCAGGAGCCGATGGCGATGGTCGCGGCTGCGTTGCGGCAAACTTCGCGCGCGATGTCGATAGCGGTGCGCCCGCCGATGGTGCAGTAGATGCCGTCCTCGCCCAGAGGAATCGCGCCTTCCACGACGACCAGGTATTTGCCCTTTTCCTCGTTGACCACGCGCTTCAGCGCGGCTTCAGCGTGCTTCCCGTACCCGGCCATGATGGTTTCGTGGTACTCCCAGGAGAGCGTCTCGAGAACCACTTCTTCGACGGTCGGGTGCGTCGAGCGCAGCATCGATTCGGAGTTCCCCGCGCAGTCCTGAAACTCCAGCCAGACCAGAGTCGGCTTGCGTTTTTGCCCCAGAGCTGCGGCGATCGTCTGCGAGTACGCTTTGGGCAGAGCCAGCGTCGCCGCCATCGTCCCGCAGAATTCCATGAAGCGCCTCCGCGAGACACCG
>DATEPN010000188.1:0-37903 GCA_035273225.1 Acidobacteriaceae bacterium
GGCCAGCGTGTCGGATTGCGGCGCGCGCAATCCGTAGCGCACGCCATCAAAGCGCGCGAGATTCGAACTGGCCTCCGCGGTCGCGATCACGTAATAGGCCGGAATGGCGTAGCGCGTGTGCGGCAGCGAAATGTTCCGGATATGAGCGCCCGCTGCGCGCAGTCTCTCGATCCCGCCCTCAATCGCGGCCTTCACCTCAGGATCAAGACCCTCCGCAAAGTATTCCGCCGGGACGCCGAGCGTCATGCCGCGGACGCCCTTGTCCAAATCGTCGCTGTAAGCGGGCACAGGCAGCGGCGACGAGGTCGCGTCCATGGGATCATGTCCGGCAATCACACTGAGCATCGTCGCGGCGTCGGAGACATTCGCCGCAAATGGGCCGACGCGGTCCAGCGACGACGCAAAGGCGATGAGGCCATAGCGCGAAACACGCCCATAGGTCGGCAGCACTCCGACCACCCCGCAAAACGACGCGGGCTGCCGGATGGAGCCGCCAGTGTCGGTTCCCAGAGTCGCGACTGCCATGCCCGCCGCTACTGCCGCTGCGGAACCTCCGCTGGACCCTCCCGGTACACGGTCCAGATCATGAGGATTGTGCACAGCCCCATATGCGGAGTTCTCGTTTGACGAGCCCATCGCAAACTCATCGCAGTTCAGCTTCCCGAGGAAAACCGCACCGGCGTCGGCAAGCTTCTTCACCGCTGTCGCCGTGTAGGGCGGACGATACCCCTCCAGGATCTTCGATCCGGCCGTCGCTGGAAACCCCTCCAGCGCAAGCACGTCTTTGATGGCGACCGGCACGCCGGCGAGCGGCGGCAGCGCCTCGCCTTTGGACTGCAGCTTGTCGATCCGGTCCGCCTGGGCGAGCGCATAGTCGCGATCGACGGAGAGGAAAGCATGAATGCGCGCATCCTGCTCACGAATGCGATTCAGATAGCCCTCGGTGGTCTCCCGGGCCGTCGTCTCGCCATTCCGGATCGCGGTACGGATACCCGCAATCGACTCTGCGGAGACCGTCATTGTCATCGCTCAATCACCTTCGGCACCTTGAAAAAGATCCCATCCGTTTCCGGCGCCGAGATCATGACGCTCTCCCGCGGCAGGCAGGGCCGGACCGCATCGTCGCGCAGAACGGACGCCTTCTCCGTCTGGACATCGTCTGCGGTGCCCAGCAACTCGGCGACCTGCGTCATGGGTTGAACTGCGGCTGTGTCCAGCTCGCCAAGCTGCGCCACATAATCCAAAATCGCGTTGAGATCGCGCCGCATGCGCGATTCCTCCTCCGGCGTGAGCTCCAGATATCCCAGCTCGGCAACGCGTCGCACATCTTCGAGGGAAACTCTCTCCGTTTCCGGCATGCGACCAGTTTACAGCCCGTCAAAAGAAGCCTGTTGACAGACGCTCCGGGCTGGATACAATCTGCCCCATAACCAACTGCGATTGGCATCCGAACTGCCCATGAATACGGTCTGCAAACACCCACGGGTCCGGGTTGTGGCACGCGAAGATGATGTTGAATTCGTCGAGTGCCTCGATTGCGGAGAGGTCTTCGACTCCAACGAATTCCGCGACATGGCGATCGAGGAAATGCAGGACGCCGAAGAGGAAGAAACCGCCTGATGCGCCCGCCCCGCTGCTAATCAATTCCCAGAACTTCTTCGGGTCTCCTGCCCTGCTCGCGCAGTGTGCGAATCGAGAGCGCATCGTGTCGCTTGGCCAGGCGCTGCCCGTGCTCATCGACCACCAGCCTGCAGTGAAACCACCGTGGCGGCTCTCGCTCCAGCGCCCGATAGATCAGAATCTGCCGCGCCGTGGATACTAAAAGATCCGCGCCCCGCACTACTTCTGTGATTTGCATATCGATGTCATCCGCGACCACCGCCAGCTGATACGCGGGAACATCGTCCCGGCGCCATACGGCAAAATCGCCGAAGTCTTCACCCGCGACAAACCGCTGCGGGCCCAGGTTCAGATCGTCAAATTCGATCGCCTCTCCGTCAGGGACGCGAAATCGCCAGTTAACTCCGGCTGGAGCCGTGATCGTCCTGAGCGCGTCGAACGCGTTCACCGCCGGGCGGCAGGTGCCGGGATACATTGGCCCCTCCTCGCCCTCCCGGCGCGTTGCGCCGCCTTCATGGGGAGCCTGCGCGATGCGGGCGAGTTCTTTTCTTGAACAAGTGCAGGGATAAAGAAATCCGCGATCGAGCAGAGCCCTCCAGGTCCGAACATAAACGTCACGGCGGCGGCTCTGCTCGTAAGGCGCAAATGGGCCGCCGACCCGTGGCCCTTCGTGCCACTGAATGCCGAGCCAGTGCAGGTCCTCGACAATCGCGTCGACAAACTCGCAGCGAGAGCGCTGCGGATCGAGATCCTCGTTGCGGAAAATCAGCGCGCCGGATGCATCGCGCGATCTCACATACGCCTGCCAGAAAGTGCGTGCGTGTCCCAGATGCAACAAGCCTGTAGGCGAGGGAGCGAGGCGCCCCCGGTATGAAGAAGACACGCGGTCAGTCTACCGAAGGCGCGCTGTTCGCAATCAGGCTGCGCGTTCCATCTCTTCGGCTTCCTCGACCTTTGGCGTCGGCTGCAGGACCTCGAACATCGGGACAGCCATGGAGCGCGAGGGCGTAAGGATCTCGAAGAACAGCCCGAGACCGAGTCCGCAATACATCGCAGCGTAGATGCGTGGCGCTTTCCACGCCGAACCAATACCGTGACGCGCTCCCAGCCGAAGTGAAGCGAAGAGTATCACCGCGACGAGAAGCGTGAGGGGAATGCTCACGATTTCAGCGGCCGTGTGGGGTAGCGCGACCCATGCAGTCGCGGTCACCGCCAGAGTCGCGAGTGCCGCAAGAGGAGCCAGTTCCCTCTTCGAGACTGCGTCCGCATGTTTCCGCATCAGTCGAACGCGCCCGCGGCCCCGGCGGAGCATTTGGTGGAAGAGCGCTCGAACATCCCTGCGCGGCTGATAGTGCACAGCCAGGCGGGGGTCCGTATAGGCGCGGATATCCGCCTTTCGCACGCGCGTGTTGAACTCCACCTCCTCACAGGCGTCGAAGCTCTCGTCAAAGAGTCCTACCCGAGCGAAGACCTCGCGACGATAGGTAGCGCCGCCGGTGACCGGATCGACGAAACCACAGATCCTCTCATCTCTGGCGGCCTCCGAGCCCTGAACCTGCGCAATCACTTCCCCGGTGTGCGTCTCCGACGGGGCAAGCAGCGGCTCCGGCCGGCAGAGACAGCCCGCCCCCGTCTGGGCCAGAATTGCCGCCGTATCTTCCAGCAAATTGCGCGACGGAATCGTGCAGTGTCCATCAATAAAAAGGATCACTTCCCCGACTGCATTCCGAATCCCGATGTTCCGCCCGGCGCTGGCGTGAACGGCAGGGTTGTCGAGCACCTGCACGCGAACTTCCCTGTTCGTATAGCGACGCCGCACGAGATCGGCGGTGCCGTCGGTCGAGTGGCCGTCGATTACCAGAATCTCAAAACGATCAGCAGGGTAATTTTGCCGGAGCAGTTCGTCGATCAGTCTGGGGAGCATTCCGCGCTCGTTCCGCACGGGCAGAATTACCGAGATGAAAGGCAGCATCGTTCACCGTCCCGGTCTTTACGATGCTAATTTCATCTTCCGCGTTGAACGAGGACGCTGCAGTTCGCAATGCGGATCGAATCCAAACGCACCAGTCACCAGAAGCGGTTACGCAGAGGTGTGGGTACAGGTGCCGTTGGTGTCTTCAGGTAACGGAGCGCTCTCAACCTGTCGCGGTTTTACATTCCGTACCGGCGGCAGACCGGCTTCTTTGATTTTGTACAGCAGAGCGCGATAGCTGATGTCGAGCGATCGCGCTGCTTTCCGGCGGTTCCATTTGTGCGCTCGCAGCACATCGAGAATGATACGCCGCTCCAGAGACTGCACCGCCCGCTTTGTCTGGATCCGCAGTGGCGTGTTCAGGTCCACGGTTTCCGGCATCAGCAGATTGTTCTCGCGTGGATCGCGCAGCGCCGAAAGCACGTGCTCTTCTCCGCCGAGCACCACGTACCGCTTCGCCAGGTTCTCCAGTTCCCGCATGTTTCCCGGCCAGTGATACGTCTCCAGAATGCGCATCGCCGAAGTGCTGATAGGCTCAGGCCGGCGCCCGTACTGGTTTCCATACAGCCGAACGAAGTGCTGGAAAAGCAGAGGAACATCTTCGCTGCGCTGCCGCAGCGGCGGCATCTGGATGTGAACGACATTAATCCGGTAGTAGAGGTCGGAGCGGAAATTTCCCCGGCGGACTTCCTCTTCCAGATCTCGATTCGTGCCGCAAATCAGGCGGACATTGAATTCGTACTCTTCGACACCCCCGAGCCGCACGATCCTGAAATCCTGCAGCGCACGCAGCAGCTTCGATTGCAGAGCCGGATCCAGTTCCCCGATCTCGTCGAGAAACAACGTTCCGTGATTCGCCAGCTCGAATTTCCCCGGGCGCGCGCTGCGCGCCCCGGTAAACGCCCCGGGCTCGTGCCCAAACAGCTCGCTTTCAAAAAGCTGGCTGGGGATAGCGGGACAGTTGACCTTCACCATCGGAAAGCGAGCGCGCCGGCTGAGCTGATGAAGCATCCGGGCTGCCAGTTCTTTACCAGTGCCGCTTTCTCCGCTGATCAGCACCGCCACATCGACGGCGGCCGCATCGCGGATTTGCTGAATGGCCCTCAGTATGGCGGGCGACCGTCCCAGCAACAGGTTTTCCGGATTCGTCGTTGCCCGCTCTATGCTCTCGTGCATCACACTCCCTGATATGCACGCAAATTGCCACCTTTGGCGCTGCGCTGCATCGCCCATTGCTGCTTCACGCCGAACATCAGACGCGCATGGCCCAAACGTAACTGCACGCCTTAGATGCGGCCACGTGCCGTTCGCGTGGCTTCCTCGCGGAGCCAAAACAGCGACGTAATCCGCTCATTCCAGTAACTCGGGATGCAGAAACAGGAGACCTGCGGGCTCGCACTCGATCGTGACAGCGCGCTCCTCTGCTGCTGGCGAACAGATAACGAGCGGTTTAGCTACAGAAGGTTTTGCCGCGACCGATGTGTGCAGGAAACAGGCATCTTTCTGGAAAAAAGTGTGCATCTTACCCATGTACATTAACAGCAGGCTCGCAAGCAGAAGCCGGGCGTCTTCCGGTCGAAAGCAGGCCGGTTATTCCGAGGAGTACGTCGTTCCCACCGGGGCCGGAGCGCGATCTGCAGAGTTTTCAGATGCGCTAACTGGCGGCTCCGGCTCTCCGCCGGGTTTCCGGCAGTCGCCGGGAGTGGGATCATCTGGCCGGCTTACGCGTCGGCACCGTTGAAGACACACGGAAGCGGTCATTTCCGGTGTGGCAGGTTGAGGTTTCCACTGATGGATCGCCCGTTGCGAGTGCTGGTCGCGCAGAACGAGCCCGAGATCGCCGCAATTTACAACCCGCTCTTTCCTTCGCCGAGGTTCAGCGTAGAATACGCGGCTTCTGCAGAACAGTGCTTACGGCTGCTCGAGCGGCGCTCGCCTGGCTACGACCTGGTCCTGATCGATGATCGCTTGCCGGATTCCAGCGCGGTTGAGGCGTTGAAGCGTATACGGGCAGCACGACCCGACGCACCGGTCGCGTTGATGGCCGCTCATCTCAGTCCCAGATTCCTTTTTGACGCCACTCAGGCCGGGGCAAGCGGGTTCCTGACCAGGCCCATACGCTCCACTGATCTGGAAGAACTCTTATCGACGGTGTGCCCACGTCATACCGACTCGGTTGCTGAGCCGCCGCCGGCCATGCATATTGAAGATCTCGGAGGCGGACAGTTCTTCCTCGCGGCTTCTCCCGCGATGCTCGAGATTCTGCACCATGTCCGCATGCTGAGCCGTGCCGATGTTCCCGTCCTGATTACCGGCGAAAGCGGCGTCGGCAAGGAAGTCGTCGCCACGCTGATTCACAAGCATTCGCCGCGCGCGAACCGCACATTCCTCAAAGTGAACTGTGCGGCGTTACCGAACGATCTGCTGGAAAGCGAGCTATTCGGCTACGAAGCCGGCGCGTTCACTGGTGCGGCTAAAGCGAAGCCCGGCAAGTTCGACGTCTGCGATAAGGGCACCATCCTGCTGGATGAGATTGGCGAGATGAGCCCGCAACTGCAGGCCAAACTGCTGCACGTCCTGCAGGACGGTACCTTTGGGCGGCTCGGATCGCGCCTGAATACCAAAGTCGATGTCCGCGTAGTTGCAGCTACGAACATTGACATCGAGCAGGCCATCGCCGATAAGCGCTTCCGGGAAGACCTCTACTATCGGTTGAATGCTTTCGTCCTCCACGTCCCGCCTCTGCGCGAACGCACAGAAGAGATTCCGTGGCTCCTGGAGAATTTGTCGGGCAAGCTCGCCGCGTCTCATGGACTGCAGCCGATTCAGTTCTCGGCGCGAATGGTTGCTGCCGCGGTGCGCTACCACTGGCCAGGGAATTTGCGGGAACTCGGCAACTTCGTCAAGCGTTACCTGATCATGCGCGACGAGACGGCGGCGCTGGTGGAACTCGAATCCAAGGTTGTTGCCTATCCTCCGGTGCTCTCGATGACCAATCCGGCTGCTGCGGGGGTGATTGCTCCTGCCGCGGCAGGGCTGAAATCGGCTGTCCGCTCAACGAGGGATCAGACCGAGAGCCGCATGATTCGCGAGGTACTGGAGGAGTCTCGCTGGAATCGCCGGATCGCCGCAGAACGGCTCCAGATCAGCTACAAGTCCCTGCTTCAGAAAATCCGCTACTACAATCTCGAAGCATCGGCGTGAGGCACCCCAGACACTGAATTGGGCGGCGGCCTGCTGCAAATACAGTGCACAAAGATGCACACCTGCGGTCCACCAGCAGGTGCGTCCAACTGGCTTCTCCGCGCGTGCGGCCTTCCAGTTCCCTCCTCGAAAACCGCAAATCCAGCAGAGTAGAACCAGAATTGCCCCGTTGCGCCTCGCCGGCAAAATCGCGTCGGGTGTCCGTACGCGAACGGATTTGGCAGACGATTTGCACATTCAGCAGTGGAAAGGTATGCCCAGGGGGAAAGAGTGTTCCGAGCACGCGGGCCGTTTGCGTTCGGCAGGAAGACAGGACGGGGTGACGACATATGACTCGGGAATGGGTCCTGAATCACGTGCCGTCGCACCCTGTCAGTTCCTGGGTCATTCGGCATGGCGTCTATCCATTTTGGCTGCGTCGCAATCATCCGCACTACTTCCGCTATGCCCGCCAGTTTCATAAGACGCAGCACTTCTCGGCGGATGAACTGCACCACTGGCAATCGCAACGGCTGCGCGAACAGCTGCTGCATGCGTTCCGTAACATCCCCTTTTATCGGCGTCGCTTCGAAATGGCCGGCATGACTCCGCTCGACATTCAAACTCCCGAAGACCTGAAAGCCGTGCCGGTGCTAACCAGGGGTGAACTGCAGAAGCATGGTGCGGAACTGCTGGCCGGGAATGTCCCGCCGGAACAGCGCGTACCCCAGCAAACCAGCGGCGCCACGGGAATGCCGGTGCAGTTCTGGGTGGACGCGGAGCGCATCGATTCCCGGCGTGCCAGTCTCGATCGCCACAATGCCTGGGCAGGACTGCGTCCGGGCACCTGGTATGCTCAGTTGTCAGGCTCGCCCGTCAATGCTGCACATGGCGCGCAGGAAATCCGCTGGCGCGACCGTTTCCTCGATCGCAGGCTGACGCTGAACACTTCCCTCATCTCCGATGAGGACCTCGCTCGGTTTGTTCAGTTGCTGCGCCGCTTCCGTCCGCGGGTTTTGGTGGCTTATGCCCAGTCGGCTGTCCTGTTCGCACGGTACTGCGAACAAAACGGCCTTCGTGATCTCCACTTTCGATCGATCATCGTCACTGCCGAGATGCTTCTGCCCGGGCAGCGAGCTCTTCTGGAAGAGATCTTTCACGGGCAGGTCTTTAACCGCTACAGCAGCAAGGAATTCTCGGTAATCGCCAGCGACTGCCCGGAACTGACCGGCATGCATCTGAACGCCGATGCTCTGATCGTTGAAGTAGACCCGTCGGCCAGGTTCGCCGCCGGAACCGGCCGCGTGCTCGTTACGGATCTCCTGAACCGGGCCATGCCACTCATCCGCTATGAGATCGGCGATGTCGCCAGCCCACTCGAAACAGCAGCCTGCCCCTGCGGGCGCGTGTTTCCCCGCATCATCAACCTGCGCGGCCGTGTCACTGACTTCCTGGTGACGCCCGACCATTACCGCATCTCCGGCGTGCCGCTTGCCTCAATTGCCGCCGACTTACCACAGGTCCGGCAGGTGCAACTGCTGCAGTCGGAGCCGGCACGGGTGCAATTGCGCGTTGTTCCCGGCGAACAATACAGTATGGCCACGGTCGCGGAGCTTCGTCGCCGGCTGGACGTCTACTTCCGCGGCAAGGCGGAGATCACGGTTGTGACCGTGGAAAGGATCCAGCCCCGTCGTTTGGGTAAATTTCGCCTGACGCAGTCCTCTGCCGGTCTGAGTGATTCATTTGCGGGGCGGCGAAGCGCATGAGATCCTGGCTTCAGCAAAATGTTTTTCTGCCGCTCTACGATGGCGACCAATATCGGGGGCTGGCCAGCCGCATGGCCGAGTTGCAGAGCTTCGACGCCATGCCGGTCCCGGAGCAGGTCTCGATTCTGGAACAAAGGATCCGGGGCTTACTCGACCATGCCTATAAGACCTCGCCCTATTACCGCCTCGTTTTCGACCAGATCCGTTTTCGATCGTCGGACTGGGAATACGGCGAGCCTCTCCCCCTGCCGGAGCTGAACCGCGAACTGATCCGTGCCAACGTTGAAAATCTAAGTTCCCGTATGTATCGACCCGATCAGCTTCGCCGCGTCAGCAGCGGCGCGACCATCAATGTTCCGCCCACCGCGCTCTGGCGCGACGAGGAATCGCATCGCAACAAAGCTGCCATGCAGTATCACCTGAATCGAATATCCGGCTTCGATCTGGGAATGCGGCTGCTCGAAGTTCGCGCCGCCGAGCGCGAACCGGGCACCGATCAGCACCTGCTGCGCCGGCTCTACGAACAACACGTTCTCGGCTGTGTAACCGCCAATGTTCGCAGGCATGACGATGCGGCGTTCCGCAGCTTGCTCCAGATTCTGAACCGGTACCAGCCGGAAGTGATACGCGGCCCCTCCACAACTCTGGCTCTCTTCGCCGAGTGGCTTCGCAGCTGGGCGACGGTGTGGCACCGCCCCGCGCTGGTAATCGCTACCGCGGAAACTCCTGCCATCGAAACGCGCCAGGTCATGGCGGAAACATTTGGCTGCAGAGTCACGACCCAGTACTTCTGCCCGGACATCGGGCTGCTCGCAGCCGAATGCCGCGAGGCCGAACGCGTTCATTTTCACCCGTGGGCCTGCTACGTGTCGCTGGTGCCCACAGGGCGGTCAGTCGATGGCACGGTTTATCGTCTTATCGTCACGGATCTGCTGAACTACGGCATGCCGATGATTCGCTATGATGCCGGCGACTCCGTCCTGTTTGAGGAGACGCCCTGCGCCTGTGGATCCTGGTATCCCTCTGTGCCTGCGGTGCTCGGATCCACCGTCGAGAGCCTCGTGCTTCCCGATGGCACGCTGATGGCCGGCGCGCCGATGGTCATGCGCGCCAGGCAGTCGCTGCGCACCGTGCGCGAAGTCCAGCTCGTTCAGAAGTCCATCGACAGCATGCTCCTGCGCTTCTCGGCAACAGGCGATAACTCCGACGCAGATCAGGAACTCCGCGTCTTCCGCCGCAACGTCGAAGACACCTTCCGCATTCCCCTGCGCTGGACCGTGGAACGCGTCGCGGAAATCCCCCGCGAACGCTCCGGCAAACTGCGGGTTGCGATTTCCGAAGTGTCGCGCGACCGCAGCGACCCGGACCATCAACGCGCAAGCTGAACGCCTGCGCGGCAAAAGAAAAGCCAGCCCAAGGAGGCTGGCTTTTCGCGTCTGATTTTAGATCAGGCTAGTTACTGTTGCTGTCGTCGCGGCGATGCAGCGTAGGCCGATCGTTGCCGTTGGTGTTCCCCTGGTCCGAACCGTCAGCCGAGCTGACGCGGCGCAGAGACGGCTTGCCCTTCTTGTTATCGATGATGCGGCGCTTGTTCTGAATCCGCGCCAGCCGGGCCTTCACGTCGTTGAATTCCGACGTGGTGACCAGATACTGATCCTTTGGAGGCAGAACCGTAGCGATCTCCTCCTCCGAGTGCTGAATGCGATCCGGCGTCTGCGGATGGTTCTCAAACACCTTGGCCACCGCGCCGGGTTTCGTCTTCTGCAGGTTCTCGATCTTCTCGAAGAACGTTACGAACGCCTGCGGGTCGTACCCGGAGCGGAACATGTACTCGACACCGAGATAATCCGCCTGCGCCTCGAACTCGCGCGAGAACTCCAGAAACGTGATCGGGATCATCAGCTGGGTCGCTTCGTAGATGCCGTAGCCGGTCCAGCTGTAGCCGGTCATCATGATCAGCGGCACCATGCCGATCTGCGCGTAGTTAGCGCGAGTCATCTCGCGTGCGGCGTGATGGGCGCACACGTGCGCGATCTCGTGCGCCATAACACCGGCGAGCTCTGCTTCCTCGTCGGCGGCCAGGATCAACCCTGAGTTCACGTAGAAGAAACCGCCGGGCAGCGCCATCGCATTGATCTCGTCGGTGTCGATCACCTTGATCGTGAACGGCACCTTGCAGTCGGAGTTCTTGACGATGTTCTGGCCGATCCGGTTCACGTACTCCGTGATGACTGGGTCACTGATAAAGCGGGTGCTCTTCTCAATCTCGTCCGCGTACTGTTTGCCCATTCGGATCTCGGATTCCGTCGAGTACCAGTTGCCCATTCCGCGGCATCCGATGCAGCGAGTCCCAACCGCATTCACGTCTTCAATGCTGCCCGACTTGACGCCCGGCATTTTGCCGTCCTTGTCGGGGTACACCTGCTTGAAGGGATTGACATTCGGATCGGTCAACGCCTGGTTCTCATTCCCGCCTGGCTTCCAGCCCTGATCCTGGTCTGGCGAGACCGTTGGCTTCTGCTGGACGCAGATATCTCCGCCCGCACCAGGCGCGCGATGCAATACGGGCCCCGGACATGTCTCGTCGGTCTGCTTTTCCTGCTGATCGGCGGTGGCAGGCGTCGCCTGATCGGCCGCTGGTGCAGCCGCCGGCGCCGATGATCCCGAATTCGATCCAGGTGAATTTGTGCTCTGAGCGACGGCAAGAGAGCCGAAAAGCGCCAGCGTTGCGGAAGCCAGCAGACTGAGGGTCAATTTGCGGGTGGGCATCGGTAAAGCCTCTCCAGGGCGGACAAAGCCCTGCTCACTTTAGACGTAGTATGCGCCTTTTGCGTAATGTCCGGCACCAGCTTTTATTTCAATCCGGCGGCCGCTTTCAGATGTCCCGCTGGCGTCATTTTGCAGTCAGTTTTCCATCATCCTGAAAGCAAAAGGGGGCCGCTCCGGGTGGCCCCTGCTGAACCGGCTCCACGGGACTGGCTACTTCCACGTCACTGTGGGCATGATCTGCGCCTGGTCCACCCGCTCTCTGAACCGGATCGCGAACTGCAGCAGTGAGGTCAGCAGGGACTCCGACAGGCAGTGCGGAACCAGGCCCAAATCCTTCAGTTGCGTGTTCTTCGCGTTGTAATAATGCGCTTCCTTCTCTACCCGCGGATTCTTCACGTGGTCCACTTCGACCTTCATCCCGGCATCTTCGCCGGCCTTCTTCACCATCAGGGCCAGATCCAGGACGCTGAACTGCTCCGTGAACTGATTGAAGACCCGGAATTCGCCTTCCGCGGCAGGGTTAGCCACGGCGATCTCCATGCAGCGAACCGTGTCTCGAATGTCCAGAAATCCGCGGGTCTGCCCGCCGGCTCCGTACACCGTCAGCGGGTGACCAATGGCGGCCTGAATACAGAACCGGTTTAGAGCCGTGCCGAAGACCTCGTCATAGTCCAGCCGGTTGATCAACACGTCGTCAATGGCGGTCTGGTCGGTCAATACCCCGTACACCACCCCCTGGTTCAGGTCCGTTGCGCGGAGGCCCCAGATCTTGCAGGCAAAACGGATGTTGTGGGTGTCGTGCACTTTGCTCAGGTGATAAAACGAGCCGGGTTGCATTGGGTACGGCAGCCTGTCTTCGCGGCCGTTGTGGCGGATGGTGATGTAGCCTTCCTCGATGTCGATGTTAGGCTGCCCGTACTCGCCCATCGTGCCCAGCTTCACCAGATGGGTCGCTTGATTAAACTCCCGTATTGCAAAGAGCAGGTTAAGGTTACCGACGACGTTGTTGACCTGCGTCATCACCGCGTGTTCCCGGTTGATCATCGAGAACGGAGCCGACCGCTGCTCGCCGAAATGCAGAATCGCCTCAGGCTCGAACTTCCGCATGAAGGATTGCACAAAGGGGTAGTCGCAGATGTCACCGACGAAGAGTTCAATCTTCTTTCCTGTGAGTTGGTGCCATCGGTCAACGCGATGCCGGATCGGCGCGATCGGCGTCAGTGTGTCGACGCCGAGGGTCTGGTCCCAGTGGCGGCGCACCAGGCTGTCGACAATCCCCACGTCATAACCGCGATCCGACAGGTAGAGAGCCGTGGCCCACCCGCAGTATCCGTCGCCTCCGACTACCAAAACTTTCATCGATCTTCCTTCTGTGCAGAGATTGGCGAACGCCTGCCAGCTCGGCAGGGTGCTCGTCCTGATTGCTCATAAGCCCGAACGGCCCCCCGGGGCGGCCCCTCGGCGATTGTAAGGGAAAGCTCAAACCGTTGAATCTTCTCGTGAATGGACGGATCAACGCCGACTTCAGTTTACCTGCTGGAGGCGGTCAATGAGCTTCTGGGCCAGACTCTCTCCGGATTCCGACCACAATAGCCGCGTCGAAATTCCGCCGTTCTTCTGGACGAGATTGGTGAACGTGACCAGTTGCTGCACATTCTGTTTCACGCGCTGCACGGCGTCTTCGTCCAGATCCACGTCTTCGTACAGGAAGGGCGTGTCCGGTCCGAAGTCGACGCGGATGTGCCCATTTGTCTCGTACGCCTGATCGTCGAACTCAGGGCCGAATGCCACCACGCGCACGATCCGTGGCTCATGGCGCCACATCGTGTCCAGCCCGCCTGCCGACTGCTCCGGAACCCATAGCTCCCATACCAGCTCAAATTCCCAGGCGTAATCGTCGTGCGCGTTTTCCATCGCGCCGGCAATCACCGCTTCGGGGACGGCTGCCTCGTCATCCGCCTCGTTCCGATACACGCGCTGCCACACCGGCGATTCGTTCCATGAAATGGGATACACCGTGGCAGCCGAGATCTTGTCCGATCCGCCGGCGGCCGCGAGCTGCTCCATGACTTTCTGAAGCGCGCCCGGAAGGGCCGCCATCCGGAAATTCGGATACCACAAGCTCAGATACAGCTGATCCGCCATGCCACTCCTGAAATCCCTGTTCGCGACGGCAGCTGAACGCACATCGCATCGGGATGGAGCGATGAAATCAGGACTGCAGGCCCGAAGTCAACGGCCACCTGCCCACCAGGGTGGGAAGATCCCGCTACTGGTTGAAGAACTCGCCCATGCCCGCAGCGCCCGCTGCACTGCCCGGGGGGTCGGGCAGATTCAGCAGGCTCATGACGGTGCGCAGCATGCTTCCGTGCTGATACAAAAACGTGCTTTTCTGCTGATAGCCCACTTTAACCGGCGGACCCCAGAAGAGAGCCGCCACGTGGCCGCCGCCGTACGCCACGTCTGTATCCACTGATTCGTCGAAATCCACGATCAGCACCCCATCCCCGCCGGTCTGAAATGCCTTATCGTTCATCAGCGGCTGCACGATGCGAGCCTGGAGCCAGGCATCCGCCTGCTGCGGCGGACCGGTATGTGCGTCGTCGTTGATATTCGGCACGATGAACGAAAACCGCGGGAGATTGCCGCTCGCCAGATCCTGGCCAAATTGCGTAAACGGGTTAATGACCGTGTTCGCCACCTGTGCATTGTTGGCTACATCCGAGAGCATCGCGAACGGGTCATGCCGAATGACATATCCCCCCGTGTCTCCACCCAGGTAACCCTGCTTGATGTCTTCCGCGTAGACCTTGAACGACACGCCCTGGCTCAGCATGTGGCGCGCCAGATTGTCCACGTCCCAGATTTTGGTGGAGCTGTCGTCGAAGGTCAGCGTTTGCCCCGTGGTCAGAACAAAATAATCAGGAAGCGAGCCGTGAGCATCGGCGTAGTAGTTGGTGGCCAGCGCTCCGTTGGGGATCAGGCTGTTGTAGTTCTTCCAGACCTTGGTGTTCCCGACGACGGACTCGTAGCTCTGATTCTCCTCCATCACCAGCACCACGTGCTGGCTCTGCGGGATCGTCCCGGACGACGGGGCGACCTTGGGGGGTACCATGCTGTCTTTCGCTGCTCCTCCGCCACACCCGGCGACCGCCACAGTGAGTACAGCGAGCGCTGTGGTCGAAACCACCCTGTGCATGAAGGAAATCTTTTGCCTGAAGGATGGACTGATCATTCTTCGGCCCAAAGTTACCTCGCATTAACCTTGGATGCAGAGAACCTGGGCTGAACTGGCCGCTCGCGGAAAATCCCCCATCCTGCAGAATTTGCGTGTATTAGGCAGGAGATAATAGAGATCGTGGCGCTGCTGCCTTCCATCCCCGCCCCGGTGAATCCCGGCGGGCCCCTTGAATGGGACCGCTTTGTCGCGCTGCTCGGCGCGTCGGCCCAGTCTTCGCTTGGGCGCCTCTGGCTCGCCAGTCTCACG
This sequence comes from Acidobacteriaceae bacterium, assembly GCA_035273225.1. GTDB lineage: Bacteria > Acidobacteriota > Terriglobia > Terriglobales > Acidobacteriaceae > Palsa-343. The sequence goes on from DATEPN010000188.1 coordinate 14,798, forward strand.
CCGTCTTCCGACCGAGCATGGATTGCCCGCCAGCACGCGCTCGTCGCTGAAATGCGGGTGCTCGCCACATCCGGCGCTGTACCCATTACCCGATCCCTCTTCGATCCCTCCGACCTCCTTGCGAAGGCGCGCATTGAAGGCGTGGCGCTCGAATCGGAGGAACTGCGCAGCCTCATTGCTCTCGTCGAGGAGATCGCCTCCTGGACCGACCTGATCCGCACACCGCCTGACGCCGCGAACGGCCGGATCCCGGAACTGACCGCCCTTTCTCACGACCTGCTCGCCACCAGCCTGCGTCCGCTGACGGAGAATCTGCGCGAGAAGATTCTGCCCGACGGCACCCTCTCCGACGACGCCTCCCCTGGACTGCGCCGCATCCGCCGCGAAACAGAGCGCCAGCAGCGCGCCATCGAGGAGAGCCTGCGTTCGGCGCTGCGCCGCTTCTCCGAAGGCGGCAGCACGCAGGACGAACTGATCACGATTCGCGGCGAGCGGTTCGTCATCCCGGTCAAGACCGAATGGAAGCGCCGCGTGCAGGGCGTCGTCCATGGCGCGAGTTCGAGCGGCCAGACCGTTTATGTCGAGCCCCTCGAAACCATCGAGCTGAACAACGAACTGGTTCGTCTGCTCGAAGAAGAACAGGCCGAGATTCACCGCATCTTCCTCGCGATGACTCGCCAGATCGCACAGTTCTCCGCGCCTCTGCTCTCCGGAGCGTCGGTCCTCGCCGAAGTCGACACGTTGCTCGCCCGCGCGCGGTTCGCTCAGGAATACGACTGCTCGATCCCACGGTTCTCGCACGAGGAAGCACCGGAATTCCGCCTGCGGGCTGCGCGGCACTCCATGCTCGAACGGCGCCTCCGCAGCGAATCGAAAACCGTCGTCCCCATCTCGCTGGAACTCTCCGGCGTCAACAGGCAACTGATCATCAGCGGTCCAAATACCGGCGGCAAGACCGTCACCCTCAAGACCGCGGGCCTGCTCGCGATGATGGCCCAGGCCGGCGTACCCGTCCCCGCCGACGAAGCCGTTACTCCTGTCTTCGACGCCTTCCTTGCCGACATCGGCGATGCGCAGTCCATCGAACAGGACCTGTCCACCTTCTCCGCGCACGTAAAGAACATCAACCGCATCGCCGAACAGGCTACAGCGCGTTCACTCGTGCTGCTCGATGAGCTGGGCTCCGCGACCGATCCCGAGGAAGGCTCGGCTCTCGCCGTGGCGATCGCGGAGCATTTTCTGAGAGCCGGAGCATGGTCCATCGTCTCCACGCACCTGACCTCGCTGAAGGTATACGCCGAGAACGCTCCCGGAGCTGTGAACGCCGCGGTGGGCTTCGATGAGCACACCCTGGCTCCGACCTACGAATTGCGCCAGGGCGTCCCCGGAACCTCGGCCGGCATTAACATCGCGCAGCGCCTCGGCCTGCAACCGGCCATCGTCGCAGGAGCGCGCGACCGCCTCAGCACGCAAACCCAGGACATCGCACGCTTTCTGGAAAGCCTGCACGAGCAACTCTCGTCCCTCGACGTGGAGCGAGCCCGCGTGCACCGGCTCGAGCAGGAACTCGCCGCCGAGCGCGTACGCCTTGCCGCCGAGGGCATGAAGGAATGGCGAGCCAAGGTGCGCGATCTCGAGACTCAGCTCCAGTCGCTGCTGAAAGACTTCGAATTCCAGGCCCGCGAAACCGTTCGCGCTGTTGAAGACAAAGCGGCCCAGCAGAAGCTGTCGAAAGACGCCGAACGCCGCATTGCGCGCCTGCGCCGGCAATTTTCCGAAAGCTTCAACACTGCCATCGTCGCCCAGCACACCGGCGCCGACCGCGGCGACCAGAACGCGCAGCCGCACATCGCCCGTCATGTGGCCGAGGGCGACACCGTCCGGTTGCGTTCCCTTGGCAAGACCGCCATCGTCCAGCGCCAGATCGACGATCAGAATTTTGAAGTAGCCATCGGGCCGATGAAGATGCGCATTGCTCGCGACGACATCGCCGAGGTCCTGATTCCCGGCCGCAAGCAGACGCCCATCGAAGCGGCTCGAAAGCGCGGCATCAGCGTCTCCGTGGCCGAACCGGACGTCATGAGCAGCGAAATAAACGTCATTGGCCGCACCGCCGATGAGGCGCACGATGCCGTTGAGAAGTTCCTGGACCGCGCCTTCCTCGCTGGTCTCCCGCGCATCCGGATCGTCCACGGCACCGGCATGGGCGTCCTGCGGCGGACCCTCCGCACCTGGCTCGAAAAGCACCCCCAGGTCGCCTCCGTCACCGAACCGCCGCAGAATGAAGGCGGCGCTGGCGCCACCATCGTCGACCTGCGGGAATAAGCGCCGGCAGAGCAACCCGGCGCCGGGGCTGGCGGATCACCCCTCAGTGTCCGCACTGCCGAGTGCTTGACGGACGATGCGGAAAGTTGCACTATCGGCAACGGCACGCAGAGGAACATCATGATTCGGGTCATTACCGTCGAACGCGAATACGGCAGCCACGGCGCGGAATACGCCCACCGGTTGGCCGACCGGTTGGGCTGGAGGCTCATCGACAATTGCCTGGTCGACGAAGTCGCTCGCAAAGCGGGGGTCGCGCCCACGCTGGTCAAGCGCTGCGACGAACGCATCGATCCCTGGTTCTATCGTTTTGGCAAAGCGATTTGGTTCGGATCGCTGGAGCGCCTGCCAGGCGATCCGGACGTGTTCGACAGCGAACGCATGGTCGAATTCGTCCGCGGTTATCTGCTGGAGCAGGCAAACAATGGCAACTGCGTTGTCGTGGGTCGCGGCGCCGCCTGCATGCTCGCCAAAGCCCCTGGAGCCTTCCACGTTTTCGTCTATGCCTCAATGGCCCGCAAGATTCGCTGGCTGGAGGATCACTTCCCCGAGCACGCCAAAGATGCCGAACGGGAGATCATCGCGACCGACCGCCGCCGCGCTGAATACATCCGGCGTTTTCATCAGCGCGAGTGGGATGACCGACGGCTCTACCACCTGATGATGAATTCCTGCATGGGGACTGATTCGATGATTGAGGCGACCCTGGCTGCAGCGGCCGTACAAGCGGCCGCCACCACCGCCCGGGCCGTCTAGCCGCAGGAAGGTCGCTCAGTCCACAACGCCGGATCGACCTCCGGGAACAGACTGTCCCGTTCCTCGATCGATTTCAGCCGCGCCTCCGCTTGCGGTGTTAGGCTCCCCACCTCCGCAAACTCGTTCCAGACCCTGTCCAGTTCGCGGAACTGCTCCAGATGCGTCACAAATCGCTGCTCTGCATAATCACGAGCGGCTTCCGTGGTGATGAGAAACTGCCAGTCGGAGGACTCCAGCAACAGCAGTTCCCGGCATAGCTGTTTTGCGATTCGCTCACCCGTTCCGCCATCCCGCCACCTCCCGTCATTCGCAATCGCACGCACCCGCGCCTCTGCCGGATAAACGTGCGACCACGTCCAGGCCGTCTGCGGATTCAGCCAAACCTCGTTGCTGCCGTTTTTGCCCCAGGATCCCTCCGGAATCGCAAGAGCGCCCCGCGGCGGATTGTGCTCGAGGTACTCCGACGCGGTGGTCAGGGCAATCGGAAAATTGTCTTTCGCGATGATGCGCGCCACCTGCTCCAGCCAGGCGGGCCCCTCATACCACCAGTGGCCAAACAACTCAGCGTCAAAGGGAGAGGTCAGGATAGGCGGATTATCCGTATCGAGCGTCTCCTTCAGCGCGTCGTACACCACGCTTACAAAATGCTCGGCATGCGCGCGCACCCGCTCTGCAGCTCGCTCCGGATAGTACGGGGTCTTCTGGGTCATGTCCGCATCCGACTGCGTCACCTGCCAGTACCGGTGTCCGCCCGGCCAGCGCTTTTTGTGGAAGTCGAGATAGTGCGGGTCACCCGGATAGCCCTTCTCTCCGCTCCACACCTGAATGCCGGTCCGCGGATCACGGGGAAAACAGGCCACAGCCTCGCGTCCAGTGCACGGACCCTCTACGTGATACACGCGGTAGAGCGACTCCGTTTCACCCATTGGCACCGGCAGAGCCGCTGGAGTTCCGACCGCTCCTCCGCCCGCCTTCAGCTCATACGGCGTAAACCGCACGGAGTCTTCGACCAGATGCGAATCGACAAAGAAATATTCAAGCCCCGCCTTCGCCAGGAATTCCTCGATCCCGGCGCGCTCGAACGGTCCCCACGGTGCGCCCTCCCCGTGCGGAATGACCGGCGTTTGCCACATCCCGCGCGGTCGATAGCCACACTCCGGAATCCACATACCCCTTGCCTTGCGTCCCATATGCCGCTCGTGCGCCGCGACTCCGGTCTTCACCTGGGCCGCGATGCTTTCGTCCGTGCCCAGAAGCGGCAGATAGCTGTGCGTTGCGCAGCAAGTGACCACCTCAATCAGCCCGGCATCGTTGCAGCAGCGAAAGCCCTTCACGATGTCGCCACCCAGGTCGTCAAAGTCCTGCAGAGCCTGTTCGAAGAAGGACCGCCAGTAACGAGCGGTACGCTCGAACTGCTCGTCACCGCTCTGCCGAAAATACGCCTCATCCTCCTGCGTGGCCTGAATCTTCCGGTGCAGATACTGAGGGAACTCCGATCGGAACGTCGGATGCGCGAACTGCTCCAGCAGCACCGGGGACAGATTCACATTCGCCTTCAGCGGAATGCCGTCGCGCTCAAGCCTCCTGACAACGCGTAACAGCGGCAGATACGTTTCCGCGGCCGCTTCCAGAAGCCACTCCAGACCATGCGGCCAGGTGCCGTGATGCACGACATACGGAAGGTGTGCGTGCAGCGTCAGCGTGACAAATCCCTGGGCACGACCGTGCTTCATCAGCAGTTTCCCTTTCTGAGCATTGCGGAACGATTCTCTTTCTCGCGGCGCAATCGTCGTTACGCAAACAGGCCCGCCAAATCCACGAGAATGAGATGCGGTGCATCCTCCACCGCGAAGTCCTTCAGGACAGGCAGACAGGATCAGGAGGTCTGGGCGGCCGCGCGCGGTGACTCGCGTTGTTGTTCTTCTTTGTCCCAGACCATCGCATCAAAGTGGTGTGTCGCGCGAAACCCGAGATCCTCGTACAGCGAAACCGCATTGCTGTTCGATGCTGTCACCGTGAGCGTGAGTTCGGTGAACTTTCTCTTCGACAAATTATTAGCGCATTCGCGCATTAGCAGCGTGGCGAGACCGTTTCCGCGGTACTCCGGAGCAATGCAAATCTGAGTTACGTGTCCCACGTCCTCGCGGACGCGCGAACAAAGCAGCAACCCAACCAGTTCGTGGCTGGAGCGAAGCAGCAGCGACCGCGACGACTCTGCATCGAAGTAGCCGCACCCCGGAAACCGTACGATGTTGTGGAGAAAACGATGGGAACCGTGCGCAGTCCGATATTGCTCGTTGATGTGGCTGTCCTGGTGCCCTTCATAGGAAGCCGCAATCAAACGCGCCGCTGAGGCGAAATCGGCCTCTGCCCATTTCCGCAGCTCCAGCCCTGACATTACAAATTCATCCTGTGGGTTCAGATTGGCCACAGGATTCGGCTGCAGCGGCCATTCCATGAAGATGCGCTCGTGGATCTCGAATCCGGCTTCCTCGAAAACCCGCCGGTGGCTGCCATGCGGATGCAGCAGCAACTGCGACTCGACCCGCGTCACGCCGGGAGAATTCTGGAGCATCTCCAGCAGACGCCGCAGCAGTTCATCCCGCCGTTCCTCGGCAGACGAGGCTCCATCCACCGCGAAGACGTCGCCGATGACCGCCTTGTGTCCCTCGTAGACGCAGAACACATAGCCGATCACCCGGCCGTTTTCCACCGCAACGTATCCCGGCAACACGCGTGAATCGAGATACTGCAGCAGCAAGTCCGCCGAGCCACGGTAATCCCAGTGCAGCCGCTCACTCCAGACGCGGCTCTCGGCATCCAGCAGCGGCCGCAAATTGCCGGCTGAGAAGTGCCGCAGGTCGAGGACCTCGAACTGTACCGCTGAACTCATCGACGCTTAGCCGCCCGGAAGCCCCCAGACTCCCCGAGAGTGTCTCCCCCTGTATCAGACGCAGGTCCTGCATCATTGACCAACTGCCCTTGCCTGTACCGCCGATACTTTGTAAATCACCAGCCCTTGCCAGGGGTAGTAGAACAGCGGGTCGTACTCCCGGCCTGCAAGCTTCTGACGCAACTGCCCAATCGATGAGTCCGGAACCACTAAGAGATGCTCCTCCTCCGGAACGTCGTCCCTCAGACTGCCGCCCAGGAAGACCGGAGCCTTTTCCGGAATCCTGGGGTCAAAGACCTCAAAGTCCAAATTCTGACCGCGATGCCAGCCATGCATCATCCGATTGAAATCGGCCGTGTCGAGAACGGGCTGCCCGTTCACCGCGATGATGTTTTCGCCCGCCAGCGCGCGCAGGCCGATCTCGTCAGCCCACGTTCCTTCCCTCACCTCGTCAATGGTGACGCCCTGCGGCCGCCGGCCGGAGGTAACCACCGGATCCGTTACCAGGATGCCCACATCGTAATTCACTGTGCGCCTGTTCAGGTAAAAGGAAATTCCGTACTGTACCTCCCTGCGCACTTGCCAAACCGCCACCGGAGCCGCCGGAGGGCTGATTTCACTCAGAATGTGGGCCAGAGGACGCGCCGAGTACGTCATATCGATCAGGTTGATGTTCCGTTTCGTGGTGCCCAGCGGCCCCAGCCCGAAGAGCGGCCCAATGCCGAACATATACAGCAACAGCATGACCATGGGCGTCATGGTCGCGATGCGCAGCCGCTTGAGCCCGAACCGCGCCACCATGATCAGGATGAACACAGCCGCAGCAATACCCACCAGACTGGCGGCGACAACGGCAATGGCAGGCGGGATCGCCTTCGGATCGCGGAGGTGCAGCGGCATCAGCAGCACAAACATGGTCAGAATGCCGGTAAGTGTGGCATGCAGCACCAGCAGCCAGGTCTTGAGGCCCCGTGTCCGAATTCGGTTCAGGTAATCGCCCGCAAGGATGGTGAGCGGCGGGATGGCCGGGAGAATGTAGCCGGGCAGCTTGGACTCCGAAAAGGAGAAGAAGATGATGGGCACCACCGCCCAGAGCACGAGAAACTCCGGGAAAGCATCGCCCGCCCGGCCATGTCCAACGTACAGAATCTTGACCCTGCGTACCTTCCACTCGTTGGTCGATTCTTTGACCGCGTCCGCAAATGCTGTGATCGCGATGACCGCCCAGGGTGTCATTCCAAGCAGCACAACCGGCACGTAGTACCAGAACGGGTGGTAATGCTCGAAGCGGTTCGTAGCAAAGCGCTCGAGGTTGTGCTGCAGGAAGAAAATTTTCAGAAACGTGGGATTGCGTCGCTGGACCGCGATATACCACGGCAGCACCATGGCGAAATACAGCACGATGCCCGGCCACCACAGGCTTCGTCGAAAGAGCGACCACTCGCGGCGCAGAATCGCAAAGACACCGATAATAACGAGGGCAAGAAACGGCGCCACCGGCCCCTTGGCCAGCGTCGCGGCGCCGACAAAAAAATAAATGTCGAAGAGCCAGAACTTGCTGTCGGTCTCATACCAGGCATACCAGCCCAGCATGCCGATGCAGAAGGGCGCCGCCAGCTGCATGTCGGTCGATGCGCCACGGGCAAAGCTGAGAATCCCTGCGCAGGAAGCCGTGATCAGTGCCGCGTCCAGCTGCCCGCCGTTACGGAACCGCCGGATGTGGAGGTAGATCAGCACGACCAGCATGAACGCAAAGCTGGCTGACGGCAGCCGCGCCGACCAGTCGTGCACGCCAAACTCCCGAAAGGAGAACATGGCCCGCCAGTAGTACAGCGCGGGCTTTTCCAGCCACGGATGGCCCCAGAGTACCGGGGTGATGTAGTCCTTGCGCGCCAGCATCTCCCGGGCGACCTGCGCATAACGGGGCTCGTCTGCGCCCACAAGACCGAGCCCATCGCCGCCAAAGATCGGAACCAGACCGTAGAAGAGAAAGAACGCCGTCAGGACGAACAGGGTTCCCGCTTCAGCGATCTCTTCCACCGCCGGAAACCTCTGTTCCAGATGCGCGAACCTCGCCGGCAGCAGACCACGCCAGCGACGCGTCGATGCGCCGGATGCGACGGAGCTTTCCTGGGACTTGTCAGGGCTGTCCTTCACGTCCGAGTCAGCGTAACAGATTCAGAGAACGTCATTTCGCCTCGCCCTCTGGCTCCCGCGTATTGGCCATCAACTCGCGACGCACCGTCTCCAGAATCTTCTCCGTCGCTACCGGGAGAGGGCCGTCGAGGGTGCATCCGCCGGCATGCAGATGGCCGCCTCCGCCAAAGTTCGCAGCGATGCGCGCAACATCCACCTGTCCCTTGCTCCGAAGCGAGAGGCGTACGCGCCGGTCGGGCAGCTCACGCAGCAGGACAGCAGCTTCGACGCCCCACACAGCGATGGCGTAGTTCACAATTCCCTCGCAATCTTCCTCGGCCGCTCCGGTCCGCTGCATATCGGCATGCGTCACCCACATCCAGGCCAAGCGGCCATCGCGCCGGAGGGTCGAGAGCGCCGCTCCCAGCAGCAGCATCTTCGAGAGCGGATTTGAGAAATACACCTCGCGAGCAATGTGCGCCGGATCAGCCCCTCTCGACACCAGATCGCGCGCCAGTTCAAAGGCATGCGCATCGGTGCCCTCATAGCAGAACGATCCCGTATCGGTGAGAACGCCCGCATAGAGGCAGGTAGCCATCTCCGCGGTGACCGTAACAGAAGCAGCACGCGCCAGCCGGTAAATCATCTCCGCGACGGCGCAGGCGTCCACGTCAATCCAGTTCACATCGGCGAAGGCTCGCCCGCTGACGTGGTGATCGATGTTCACCAGCACCCGGCCCTCCAGACCCGTGAGCCGCGACCGCTCGATGCCATCGCACTCCAGCAGGATCACCGCGTCGTAGTCACCTTCAAGCCGGGCTGTTTGGCGAATCGTATGGGCGCACGGAAGTCCACGGTAGATCAGCGGGACGGGGTCGGCCGAGACCATCTCTACCTGCTTGCCCAGCTGGCTGAGAATCATGCCGCAGGCGAGCATCGCACCCACAGCATCGCCATCGGGACGCGCATGCGAGCAGACGGCGAATCTCCGGCCGCGCTGCACGATATCCAGCACGGCACTGATGTCGTTCGACACAGGGCCGGTCTGACCGGCCGCAGTGCCTTGCTCCATCGGGATGTTCTGCCCAGCCGCCATGGATTTGTGCTACCCGCTCTGCTCCTTGCCTGCAGTCTTCAGCCCGGCGCGCTTCCTCCGGCCCAGCAATTCGTCGATCCGGGCCTTCATCTTCTCCGAGCGGTCGATGTGGAACGTCAGATCGGGGACGAAGCGCATCCCCATACGCTCCAGCAGTTCGTGCCGGATATAGCCGCGCGCCGCCATCAAACCCTCCAGCGTATCGGCTTCTTCCTGGGCGCCGCCGTCGACGGCCACGTAGATCAGCGCGGATTTCCCGCCAGGATTGAGCACGACCTGGCTGACGTACGCAAAGCTGATGCGCGGGTCGGAAAGCTCGCCCTCAATCATCGCTCCGATCTCTTCACGCAGGGTTTCCGCCACCCGTTCCTGGTGGTATTTTCGTCCCCGCTGCTCTGGCATGTCTGCCCTCCTGCCGCTCTGTCAGGGTGGACTGCAAAAACGGAATAAACGGTTGAGGATATCAGACCGCCGCCCGCAAAAGCAGGTCCGGCAAGCCCTGCACCGAAAAAGACGCCGACCCCACGCCCAAACCAGGCCGGGTGGCCGCGCCCGGGCCGCCTGCGTGCAGAATATGCTTACCCTGCACCTGTCCCGGACCACCGACCAAATCCGAAACGAGGTCACGCAATGAAAGCTGCCGTCGTCCAGGCGTATTCCGAACCGCCGCGTTACACAGATTTCGAGGAGCCAACTCCCGGCGCCCATGAACTGCTCATCCATGTGACGGCCGCCGGCCTGCACCCCATCGTCAAGGCACTGGCCGGCGGCAAACACTACGGCAGCACAGGCAAATTTCCTTTCGTCGCCGGCGTAGACGGCGTGGGCCGCCGCGACGACGGCACTCGCGTCTTCTTTGGCGCTGCCCGGTTCCCCTTTGGAACCTTCGCCGAGCGGGCAATCGCAGCGCCGGACCGCTGCCTCCCGATACCGGACGGGGTGGACGATGTGAGCGTTGCGGCCATGATGAATCCCGGCATGTCGGCCTGGGCTGCGCTCGTGGCGCGCGCGCAAATGAAGGCCGGCGAAAACGTTCTCATCCTCGGGGCCACCGGCAGCGCGGGTCACATGGCCGTGCAGATCGCGCGTCGACTCGGCGCTGGACGCATCGTGGTCGCCGGCCGCAATACCCAGGCTCTGGACCAACTCAGGTCGATCGGCGCGGATGCAAGCATTGCACTCAACCAGGAGCGGGAAGCGCTCGTAACTGCCTTTCGCGAGGAGATTTCCGGCCACCACATTGACTTGATCCTCGACTATGTCTGGGGAGAGCCTGCGGAAGCGGCTCTCGCGGCGATCGCGCAGAAGGGCCTGGAAAAAGCCGCATCGCTCATTCGCTACATTCAGATCGGCAACAGCGCCGGACCCGCCATCACCTTGCAGGCGTCCGTCCTGCGCAGCTCAGGGCTCGAGATGCTGGGGAGCGGATTCGGCAGCGCCTCCATCGAGCAACTCTTCCAGGCCATGGCGGCCCTCCTCGAATCTGCCCTCAAGAACCCGTTTCAACTCGGCACCAGAGCCGTCCCCCTCCGAGACATCGAGCAACTCTGGGACGCAAAGAACGACGCGCGCCTCGTCTTTCAGCCTTGATCACGTGACCGTCCGCCGCCGAACATCGCTGTTCAGTTGCGGACACCTTCGCCCCATGAAGCATCAACGCCGGTCCGGCACATTCCATAGATCCAGGCGACTTGCCACGCTTCCGAAGCATGGCAGATGATGTGCTCCATCGAGGAGCGCCATGCGCCGTTTTCTCCAGGACGTCCGCTTCAGCTTCCGCAGTCTGCGCAAAACGCCGGTCTTTGCACTGACCGCCATCCTTACCCTCGCACTAGGGATCGGCGCCGTGACCTCCATCTTCAGCGTCGTCGATTCGGTTCTGCTCAAGCCATTCGACTTCGCCGACCCCAGCCGTCTCGTCTTATTGCGCGAACACGAGCCGCTGGGCGTCATGCTGAACGGCGGTCCAATCAATCCCAAGCACTTCTTGAATTGGCAGAGCACTGCGAAGACTTTCTCCGGAATGAGTCTCTTCCAGAACAGCGGTCACAGCCTGTCCACCGGCACCGATCATCCGGAGATCGTGAACGGAATGGACATCGAGCCGAATTTCTTCTCCGTCCTTGGCGTGCATCCCGCTCTCGGCCGTGAGTTTCTGCCCGTCGAAGCGGTCAAAGGTCATGATCACGAGGTGATCATCACGTGGAGCGCCTGGCAGCGCTACTTCCACGGTGATCCCGGTGCCATAGGCAAAAGGCTGCGAGACGGCGGCATTCCCGCGACCGTTGTCGGTATCCTGCCACGCAGCTTCAGCTTTCCCCACATTTCGGAAATCCCGGGGACCGGCTCGCAAAATGACGCAAAGCCGTACGAGGTATTCGAGCCTCTCGTACCGAATGGTGCCTGGCAGCGGGACGATGGAGATTACAACTATCTCGCGATCGGGCGCATGCGCGTGGGCGTTCCTCTGGACCGAGCCCAGGCCGAGCTGAGCACGATTCAGTCAGCGTTCGATGAGGCACACCACCTGACGACCAATCCCCAGGTAGCCGCACTGCCCCTCATCATTGGAGTCGCCGGGACCGTCAGCACTGCGCTCTGGGTGCTGCTGGCCGCCGTAGGAGCGGTCCTCCTCATTGGTTGCGTCAATCTCGCCAATCTGCAGCTGGCGCGCGCCGTCGCCCGCGACCGCGAACTGGCCGTCCGCGCCGCCCTCGGGGCAGACCGCAACGGGCTCATCTGGGCGGCGCTCGCAGACAGCGTTGTGCTCGCGGCCGTCGGAGGCGCCCTGGGCATCCTGCTCTCGTTCGCGGGTGTTCGGCTCTTCATTGCTGCCGCGCCGAGCTATATGCCCCGCCTCAGCAGTGTCCAGGTAAGCTGGCCCGTGCTGCTGGGTGCAGCTGCGCTTTCCATTCTCACCGCGCTGTTCTTTGGACTGCTTCCCGCCCTGCGCTCGATGCGCATCGATCCGCAAACGGCGCTGCAGGCGGGCAGCACCCGTGTCTCGTCGTCCCGTGAAACGCAGCACACGCGCCACCTGCTGGTTGGCGCGGAGGTCGCCTGCACGCTGGCACTGCTCATCGTCACCGGATTGCTGGTGCGCAGCTTCGCAACGCTCCTGAACCAGAACCGCGATTTCGACGCCAGCCACGTCACCCTGGCGCAGGTTTACCTCTACGCGCCGCAATACGGCGACTCCATCAAGGATTCCCAGAAGCTTCGAGGCGCTTTCCAGGATCGCGCCATCGCGGCCCTCCACCAGATACCCGGAGTGCAGTCTGTTGCCAGTACCAGTGAACAGCCCCTGGCGGGAGACACGTGGATCGATGCCATTGAACGCCCCGATCATCCGCTGCCGCCGAACGAAACGCCTACCGCAAATATCCGCTGGATCAGCCCTGCCTACGCATCCACGCTGCGCATTCCTCTGCGCGCCGGGCGCGACCTCTCCGACGACGACAAGAATCATCCGACCAATGCGCTGATCTCCGTAAAAGCGGCTCGCACCATCTGGCCCGGAGAAAATCCGATCGGGCGCATCTTCACGCTGGGTGACGTGACCAGATATACCGTCGTCGGCATTCTCGCCGATGCGCGCATCAATGACCTCAAGACCACCGCGAACATGATCTATCTGCCGTATTGGGAGAACCCGTGGTGGCGAGTCAACTTCCTCATCCGCAGCCCGCAACCCACCGCTGGCCTCACGCCGGCAATCCAGCGCGCAATCTGGAATATCGACCCGCAGGTGGCGATCCCGAGAATCGCCTCGATGGATGAGCAGGTCGCCGTCTCGGTCGCACCTGAGCGCTTCCAGACATTGCTGCTTTCCAGCTTCGGGTGCGCTGCGCTCCTGCTCGCGCTGCTCGGCATCTACGGCGTGCTCGCGTATTCCGTCTCTCTGCGGCAACAGGAGTTCGGTATTCGCATCGCGCTCGGATGCAACAAATCTGGCCTCATGAATCTGGTGGTGCGCCAGGCGCTGCTGCCTGTGTGCGGCGGCCTCGTGGCCGGACTGGCTCTGGCCTTCGCCGCCAGCCGCTGGGTGCACAGCCTGCTCTATCAAACCAGCCCTGCGGACCCGGCAGCGATCATCGCCAGTATCGGGCTGCTGGCGGCTGCGGCTGTGCTGGCTGCCATGCTGCCCGCGCGGCGTGCCGCTCAGGTGGACCCGATGCAGGTGCTGCGCAACGAATAATAAGTTTCAGGGCTGCCCCTCGAACTCGACGGCCACCCTGCGGCCGTCACGGCTGCTCTCGCGCGCCAATTCAATCAGACGAATCGTGCGCCACGCCTGTTCCGGCGTCACCTCCAGCTCCGACCGACCCAGCAATGCGTCCCGCACGTTGGCGTAGAACGCGCGGTAATCGCCGCGGAGCGTTGGGACCCGACGAGTTCCGCCTTCGCACAGCCGCAGTTCCCCCCAGGCGCTCTCCGGCTGCTCGCCGATGCCCGGCGATTCGTAGGTCATGCCGGAGTTCAGCTGTTCCTCCTGCGCATCCAGGCCCCACTTCATGAAGCTGCCTCGCATTCCGTGCAGCACGAACCGCGGCCCCGGAATACACGCCGTGAGCGTCGATCGCAGCAGAGCCGTGAACGAATGCGGCTTCTCGTATTCCAGCAGGATGTCCCACGCATCATCCACGACCGCCCCGTCGCGCTCGATCCGCACGCTGGCCGTCAGCCACCGCGGCGTCCCGAACAGGACCAGCGCCTGATCGATCAGGTGCGGGCCGATGTCCCACAGAATCCCGCCACCCAGGCCGCCGCTCTCCCGCCACCGCTCGCGGCGCGGGGCCGGCCGAAAGCGGTCAAAGTGTGACTCAAATGCCACAATGCGGCCCAGTTCCCCACCAGCCAGAATCTGGCGAACCGTCTGGAAGTCTCCGTCCCAGCGCCGGTTCTGGTAGACGCTCAGCAGCAGCTTGCGTTCCCGCGCCATTCGGATCAGGCCCGCGGCTTCTGCCGTCGACAGGGTAAACGGTTTGTCCACTACGACATGCCGCCCCTCCCGCAGGCATTCGCTCGCCAGCTTGTCATGGGAATCGTTGGGCGTGGCAATGATCACCAGCCGGATGCTGGAATCCGCCAGCAGCTCATCGACCGATCGAGCCACCGCAACCCCCGGATAGGCGCGCGCAGCCTCATCCCCGCTGCGCTGCACGATACAGGCGAGTTCCAGCCCCGCAGTCCCCTGAATCACCCCTGCGTGAAAGTAGCGCCCCGCCAGCCCGAAGCCAATCACCCCAACCCGAATCAGCTCGTCCATTGCGGAATTATTACAGCGAGCGCTTTTGGGAGTAATCACGTCGCCAGGACCTTGCTGCGCGGGCTACTGATTACCGACAGGTCATATCGCGCCACAGCAATATCCGGGTATACTCGCCGCAAGTTTCCGATCTTGTCACCCGATGCCCTCTTTGAGCATGTCAGGCCAGTGTGGGCGGCTTCGCCGTCTGAAGACCCCGGGTGTGATCCGTGCCACTCTTCCCTTCCGCCACTGGCCCGTACGGCTGGCCAGCCCCTCAGCGCTCCAACGACCCGCGAGAAAGATTCGGCCATGAATCCCAGCAAACTCCGCCTGCTGTTGCCTGCCGCCCTCCTGTCCGCCTCCCTGCCACTTTTTGCGCAGTCCAGGCCTGTCGCTAACCGCGTCATTGCCCCTATCGATGAAGCCAACCGCGTCACGCTCCAGGGCAACGTTCACCCCATGGCCCAGGCGCGCTTCGATCGCGGCCCGGCACAAAGCTCGAACCCATCCGGCCGTGTTGCTCTGCTCTTGCAGCGGAGCGCGGCACAGCAACAGGCGCTGACCCAATACCTCGCGGACGTGCAGAATCCCGCCTCGCCGAATTACCACAGATGGCTCACGCCCGCGCAATACGGAGCGCAGTTCGGAATCTCAGATTCCGATCTGGCCGCCGTTGAAAGCTGGCTCCAGGCCCAGGGATTGAGCATCGACAAGGTGCCCGCGGCTCGCAACGTCATCCTGTTCTCCGGCACATTGAATCAGGTCCAGGCGGCGTTCCACACCGGGATCCACACCTTCCAGGTGAATGGCCAGACGCACCTCGCAAACGTCAGCAACCCGCAAATCCCCGCCGCACTCGCTCCAGTGGTCGCAGGCGTGGGGCCTCTGAATGACTTCCGTCCAAAGCCCAACATCGTACGCGGCCCGCACGCGCACTGGGATTCGAGCACGCGCACGTTTCAGCCAGATCTGACGGTAAAGGACAGCAGCGGCAACTTCCTTTTCATTGCCGGCCCCTCCGATGCTGCCATCATCTATGACTCGCCGAATAAGACGCTCAACCCCACCTACTCCGGCACGAACTACGACGGGACAGGGATCAACCTCGGCCTCGTTGGCGTCTCTAGCCTGACCACCGCCGATGTTTCGAATTACCGCATGGCATTCCTGGGTGAGACGTCGACCACCGTAAAGAAGCCGACCATTGTTGTGGACGGCAATGATCCAGGCCTGGTTGCCGGCGGATCTGCCGATGAGGCGCTGCTCGACAACGAAATTGCCGGAGGGCTCGCCCCGCAAGCGAATATCTACTTCTATACGGCGGCGGACACAGATCTCACTTCCGGTCTCGTCGACGCCACCCTGCGCGCCATCGACGACAACATCGTCAGCATTCTCAGCATGAGCTTCGGTGCGTGCGAGCTTGATCTTGGCGCCAGCGGCAACCAGCTCGTCAACGAAATGGCACAGCAGGCCGCCGCTCAGGGCATCAGCTTCGTGGTCTCCGCCGGAGACAATGGCTCGGCCGGATGCGATGACTTCAACACCGAGCAGACCGCCACGCGCGGCCTCGCCGCCAGCGGTTTCGCATCGACCCCCTACAACATCGCGGTGGGCGGAACCGATTTCGATGTTCTGGCAGCGCAGATGTCCACCTACGTAAACATCGCCAGCAACGGAACCGCTCCGTATTGGGCGACCGCCAAAGGCTACATTCCGGAGTCGGTCTGGAACGACTCGACCAGTACCAACGGAAGCTATACGGCGAACCTCGCCGCAAAGGATTCACGCGGCAATACCAATATCGTTGCGGGCAGCGGCGGCGTCAGCAGTTGCGCCAGTCAGGGCAACACCGGCGCGTGTCTGGGCGGCTATGCAAAGCCCGCCTTTCAGACGTCGCTGACGCCGGCTGACAATGTCCGCGACCTCCCCGACGTCTCTTTGTTTGCAGCCGACGGCGCACATGGCGCGTACTGGGCTTTGTGCTCCGACAGCACCACCGACGGAGCGACGGGCTCACCGTACACCGAGTGTAAGGACGGCGACCTGACCACATCCGGGATCGGGGGAGCGGGCGGAACCTCAGCGGCAGCTCCGGCGTTTGCCGGCATGCTGGCCCTCATCGCGCAATCCCAGGGTGGCGCGCGTCTTGGCCAGGCCAACTACGTCCTGTATCAGATTGCGAAGTCGCACGCTTCGGCTTTTCACGACATCGCGGCGGCAAACAATTCCGTCCCTTGCGCTACAGGGTCGCCCAATTGCGGAACAAACGGCTTCCTGAAGGGATACGACGCGGTAACGGGCTATGACACGGCAACGGGTCTGGGCAGCGTGGATCTCAGCGCCGTTATCAGCGCCTGGAGCAGCGTTTCTCTGGCCGCGACAAGTACGACCTTGAAGATTAACGGTTCATCCGCAGCCTACAGCGGAGTTCACGGACAAAGCCTCACCTTCAACGTTGGCGTAAACCCGACGTCGGCGACCGGCAATGTCGCCATTGTCGACACAGCGAATATGAGTGCCGGCGGTACGCTGAACAACGGTCAGTTGTCCATCCCGCTCTCCGGTGGAACTGGAACAGCAACTTATAACGGCCTGCCGGGCGGCACGTACACAGTTACTGCGCGCTACGGGGGCGATACTTCCAACGCATCGAGCACCTCATCGCCGGCAATTCCCGTGACCATCTCGCCGGAAGTCAGCACAACCACGCTCACGGTCAACGCCTACGATGCCCAGACGGGCCAACCCAAATCGCTGTCGAGTGCCACAAGCAACGACTTCATCCTCCTCGATGCGCAGGTTCTGGGCGCCGCTGAAGGCAATAACACACAGGGAATCGCCACCGGAACGGTGACCTTTTCGAACGGCAGCACGCAGCTTGGCACAGCGACGCTGGATTCGGGTAACAATCTCGCCTCGTGGCCGCCTCTGAGCTCGAAGTTCCAATCCCTGAATCCGGGCTCTTATTCCGTCACGGCCAGCTACTCGGGAGACCCCAGCTATAACGCGAGCACCAGCAACACGATTTCGTTCACGGTGGCGGCACCCGCAACAGGCCTTGCGCTCAGCAACAGCGGGAGCATCACCGTTGCGCGAGGCGCAACCACCGGCAATACTGCAAAAATCACCATCCAGCCTTCGGGAGGATTCACCGGAAGCGTCAATCTCACGTGCGCCGTCTCAACGTCAATCACAAGTCCGAGTAGCCTGCCCACGTGCGCCGTCACGACGCCGGTCACGATCACCGGGACAACGGCAGCAACAGCAACGCTCACGGTGAACACCACGGCTGCGAGCGCTGCCCTCAACCGGCCACTCGAGCAGTTCTTGCTGGGCGGCGGCGCGACTCTCGCCATGCTGTTGTTCTTCGGCATCCCGGCTCGCCGGCGCGCCTGGCGCACCCTGCTGAGCATAGTTGCGGTCCTTTTCATCGGCGGAGCCGTCGGGTGTGGCGGTGGCGGTGGCGGCGGCAGCGGCAGCGGCACTAAGACGGGGGGCACCACGCCCGGAGCCTACACCGTCACCGTCACTGGAACCGACGCAGCGACCGGAAAGATCACGGGCACAACCGCAGTCAGCGTCACCGTCAACTAGCAACCTGGCGTGCGTCGCAAAAAAGAGGGTGTCCCGAACGGGGCACCCTCTGTCAACTTCAGGGAGGCAAACAGAAGCTGAACCGCGCTTGCAATTGGACGGTCCGGCTGCCCAGAGCAGCCCGCGCCACCCCGAAAGAGTGATTCGGAGAGACCGTACCGTCCGGCGCCACAGAACCGAGGACATTGTCGATCTGCGTCGTATTGATATTCAGCTGGTTGAAGACGTTATAAGCGTCAGCGCGAATCTCGAAGGTCGCGCCTTCACCCAGCACGTGATTGCTCGGCATGCCAAAGTCTTTCGCGAGGCTCGCGTCGAAATCGTTGTAGTGAGGACCGGTCAGGCTGTTCCGGCGGATGCCCGGCGCCGGCCCCGGCGCGGTGTTCGGAAACGCAGGTCCCAGGGTGTAAGCAGGTGCGGGGAAATATTTCGTTGCGTCTCCGCCAAAATCGGGGTTGATGTGATCCCCACTCGCGTCCGTCGTGAATCCCTGAAACACCTGGTTATCGATCTTCGTCCCATAGCCCTTGACGACGGACGCGGGACGAAGCTGCCCGTACCCGCTGCCCTGGAAATACAGACCCTGCGTGTTGTAGACCGGGTTCCAGGGAAATCCGGTATGCCAGTTCCATATCCCGCTCAGGTTCCAGCCGCCGACGATCTTCTCGGCCCACGAGTGGCTTCCGTGGAAGATGACCGGCTGCCACAGCCCGAACAATTTGAACTGATTCCCGACGTTGTAATCGGACAACCCGTAGGCGGCGTGGTGGTCATAGGCGTAGACGTCCATCGAGTACGGTCCCGAGTTCTCGTCCATCGCCTTGCCCCACATGTACTGCGCCTGGCCCTGGAAGCCGCGCGAGAAAAAGTGGTTCAGCGTGGCCACCATCGCGTTAAAGTTCCCGTTGCCGCCGTTGTCGTAGTAGTCGAGGAAGTTCACCGCCGGATTCATCGCCAGCCCTCTCTGCGCGGCGATGGCCAGCCAGTCATTCTGGATGATCAGGTGCCGCATCTGCATGCCCTGATACCCCAGCGTGGCAATCGTATTTGGCGTCAGCTGCAGATCGCCTTCGAGTGAGTAGTGGTCACTGACAATGTTCTTCATGTTGTACGGGACGCCGGTCACTCGGGTTGATCCAGTGAGCGGCAGGTTGGCACTGCTGAACTGGGTAATGGCGGCCGGATTGGGTGGATACCCAAAGATCGAGTTGATGTTGCTCGCCGTCTCGTACAGGATGCTGGTCCCGGCGCAGGTCGGGTTAGAAGCATAGGGGTACGGACAGGTGTAATTGGCGTTTACCGCATTGGGGGGATTGCTGAACCCGTTTGCGAGAATGGCGATTTCGTTCTGGTTGTAGTTGATGCCAAACCCGCCGCGCAGCACCGCCTTGCCATTCGAGGACTTTGGCTGCCAGGAAAAGCCGATCTGCGGCCCCCAGTCATTCTTCGGCGCGTTAAACAGGCCACCGCCCACCTGAATGCGGAGGCCGTCCAGTGGATTGGCCCCCGTCCCGAAGCGCAGCACGTCCAGGTTGTTCTGCTTCGCGTAATACGTTCCAAAGTACGACCAGCGCAGGCCGGCGGTGATGGTTAGATTCGGGCGAACTTTCCAGTCATCCTGAACGAAGAATCCCCAGATATTCTCGCGGTCGTCCTGGCGATTGGAAAATGGCACGCCGGTAGAGTGGTTGAACTCTCCGCTCTCCGAATACGGAGCGTCGTTCGAGAAGTCCCACAGGTTATGGAAGTGGTACTGCGGACGCGCGGCATAGATCGGGTTGTTGAGATAGTAGAGGCGGGTCAGTTCGCCGCCAGCCTTGATACTGTGGTTTCCCAGCACCTTGGTCAGCACGTCGTTGTAGCTGTAGGTCCACTGATTCAGATCGGACGGGCCCGGCGCGCCGAAATAGCTGTTCCCAAAGTCCGCCGTGCCGATGTTATCGATGTTGTCCTGCGGCAGTCCGAAGGCCTCCTGCGGATTACTGTTCACTTCATTCCAACGCCAGCCGGCAGCGTTGGCGCGGGCCTGGTTCAGCAAACTGGGTGAGAAGGTGTGATTCCAGATGAGCGTGTAGGCGGTGTTGACCTGCGTGTGGTGCCAAAGATTCTGGGAGCGGACGGGACCCTGATACGAGGTCTTCGTAAGCGGAACCCAGTAGATGACGAAGGTCAGCCGATCATTGGAAGTGACATTGGCATCGAGTCGCCCGTTGTACTGCGTCTGCGAAATTGTGTTTGGATTCACCGTGTTGAAAAACGCAATGTCGGGAACTCCGTCCAGACCGCCGCCCACACCCGGAGTGTTCGCGTTGCCGCCATACGTCAGATCCTGCCTGCCGATACCCGCCGTGAGCGGAGAGCCCACGTCGAGGCCACCCGATACGGTTCTGCAATTCACGCCTTCGATGAGCCCGATGTCGCCGCACGATTTACTAAGCATCGCATTCTGCGCAACAGCAACGCCCTTCTGACTGAGGTACTTCGAAGCAATGCTGCCCGAAGCCGCACCGGACGAGTCGAACTGCGGTGTTTCATACCACCGCTGCTCCGTCGCGCTGGAGGAGAACGGACTGGTTTCGAAAGCAAAGAACGCGAAAATTTTGTCCTTCCAGATTGGCCCTCCGAGACTGCCGCCCCAGTTATTGAAGCGGGAGGGATCGCGATTAACGCCTCTGGAAGCTGCACGCGCCGCAGCCGTTGTACCGGTCGGCGCCTTGTTCGACTGCGTACCGTTCCAGCGCTGGAACGCATTCAGCCCCGGACGCGAAGCTTTGAAGAATGCGCTGCCGTGGACTTTGTTGGTGCCGCTCTTCGTGGTGACCTGAATCTGCGCACCACTGAAGCGCCCGTACTGGGCGTCATAGTTATTGGCCACGACGTGCACGTCGGAAACGGACTCTTCGGTCGGCGTGATAATCGAGGTCCCGCCCCAGACAGCGCTGGTCGTGCTGATACCGTCGATCGAGATGCCGTTCGTCTCATACTGCCCGCCCAGATCCTGAATTTGTGGGCCGTTCTCAGTCTGGAAGATACCAGCCGAAGAAGCCGCCGTTCCGCCCGGCCCCTGATTTCCAGGCAGGTTGAAGGAACCGCCGCCACTGGACTGCGCCGCATCCCCAATCACTCCTGGCGTCAACTGGGTCAACTGGAACACATCGCGATTGAACGACGGCATGTGCTGGATTTCGTTGCTGGTGATATTCGCGCTCAGCGTTGCCGTTTCGGTCGGCAATCCATGCGTCGTGGAGGTGACGGTGACGGTCTGTTCCGTCTGCCCGAGTTGCATTTGAACGTTCAGTTGGTTCGCCTGCTCTGGGATAATCTCCACCTGGTTCAAAGTTTTGGACTGAAAGCCTGGATGCGTCACGGTCAGACGGTAAGGCGCCGGTGCCAACCCATTGAAGGTGTAAATGCCTTCGGCATTGCTGGTCGTCGCCTGCGACCGATTCGTCTGTATGTCCGTCAGCGTGACTTGTGCGCCTGGTATGACGGCGCCCGATGGGTCGGTGACGGCTCCGCGCAAAGAGCCCGCTAACTGCGCCTGGAGGTGAGGATTGAAGATTAGCGCCGCCAGAACCACGAGCGAGACGCGGTGCAGGCCCCTGAGGCAGATGTTCGAGCAGGCGCGCCACGACATGCTCCGCTCGACGCAGAAAGTGCGTGAGTTACGGATTTGCATACTGACCTCTCCTGAAAATCGTGCGGTCCTGTAAGACGGCGATCTGGCTGTCCGCGTTGTCTAACTCCATCCCGTCCGCGGGTTTCTGCGCAAACGGTTGTGCACCGTTGCACAACCGTTTGCACGGCGGATAATACATCGGCCTGTCTAACCGCTCCAGCGCGTCCGGATCTGCTCGCGTGAAGCGTCGGTTCGCGGCTGCGACTGCCTCGCCGGCATAAGAGTCCCCCGGGCTGGCAGCCGTAGCCGTGGCCAAGCGCACCGCCACCCAGCACCTGCATGAGCATGAGCGCCGTTCCACAGGCACCTGATCCACTGCACGCATCACAACGATGAAGCAGAAAGAGAATCCAGAGGTGCTGCCTCAATCCGAAAGGACAGAGCTATGTCTGACGTTATAAACGAGATCTCTACCAGCTTCAGGATGAGCCAAACCGAACAGCAGGTGCGGTACGGCATCGGGTCCGCCGCAGCGGCGGCTGCAATTTTCGCTCCCCTGAACTATGCCTGGAAAGGTGTGCTGACTGGCGTTGCGGCCCTGGGCATATTGTCGGCCGTCTACGGATGGTTCCCTGTTAAGTCCTGATCGACGCTGAACCACCCGGCGGTACTGACGCCGTCAGCCGCGCCCGCCGGTGTCGGCAGCCGTCTATCCTTCACGTGTCAGATGCGCGGGGCGCCGCCGTTCGCCCTCGCTGAGTGCGCCCTCGCATCACGGCGCTCCGTCGCCCCACCCTCCCATTCCGCGCTGCTATTCTCGGGTTGTGAGCAGCCCCTCGCCCGGACTTTCTCAGGATACGCAGCTGATCCGTATCCCCTTCGTTCGGCTCGTCGAATGCCTTCGCTCCGCCTTGCTCCGGCTTGGTTTCGAGGCCGACGACGCGGAGCTGAGCGCCCGCCTCTTCGCCGAGACCACACGCGACGGCGTCTATACGCACGGAGTCCGCCGGTTTCCACGCATGGCCGCAACGGTCCTCAACGGGTCCATCAACCCCACCGCGCGTCCTACCCGCGTCGCTGCTTTCGGCGCGCTCGAGCGCTGGGATGGCCAGCTCGGCCCAGGGAATGTAAATGCCTGGCGCTCGATGCAACGTGCCATCGAACTGGCTTCGCGGTTTGGCATCGGCTGTGTCGCCCTCGCGAACACGAACCACTGGATGCGCGGGGGAAGCTACGGATGGCAAGCCGCCGACGCCGGCATGATTGGCATCTGCTGGACGAACACAATGCCAAACCTGCCGCCCTGGGGCGGCACCACCCCGACCCTCGGCAACAATCCTCTGGTGCTGGCGGTGCCGCGCAGCTCGGGCGCGCTGGTGCTCGATATTGCCATGTCGCAGTTCTCGTATGGGGCGCTCGAGGCCTATCGCCTG